>JAPLJE010000609.1 GCA_026388755.1 Deltaproteobacteria bacterium
TTCTCCCACTCTCGTCGTTGCCGGGGCAGGATCCGGAAAAACCCGCACCTTAACCGCCAAAATCGCGCATCTGATTGCGTGCGACATTCCATCGGACCGCATTCTTGCCATTACGTTTACCAATAACGCTGCCGAGGAGATGAAATCCCGGCTGGTGGAACTGACCGGCATTCCGCTCTATCAATTTCCGTGGGTCCGCACCTTTCATTCTGCCTGCTTTAAGATCTTCAAGGAACATTGCACGCTCCTGGGGTACCAGCCACCGCTGCAAATCTATGCATCGTATCAACAGCAAAAACTGATAAAGGACATCGCTGTCGGAGAAATGAACATCGAGAAGTCTTTTGTACCCGTCATTGCAGCGGAAATCTCCCATGCCAAGAACTCGGGATCTCCGGAGACCTATTTTACGCATAAACCGCGGGTTGCCAGAAAGCGGATGATCGACATTTTCCATCGCTATGAACAGGAGTTAAAATCCAAGAATGCCGTGGATTTTGACAATATTCTCTTTCTGACGCGCAACCTGCTTCGGGATCATGAATCCATCAGAGCCTATTATCAGAATCTCTTTGATTTTATTCTCTGCGATGAATACCAGGATACCAACAACATTCAGGAAGAACTGACAGGGCTGTTGATGAGGAACGGCAAGCTCTTTTGCGTGGGCGATGACTGGCAGGCTATCTATTCCTTTCGGGGCAGCAATGTGGATCATTTTCTGTCTTTCCAGGATAAGTACAGCGGGGCAAGAATTTTCAGACTGGAACAAAACTACCGCTCCGCCGATGAAATCGTTCAGGTTGCCAATGACCTGATCGGATACAATACCCACAAGCTGGAGAAAAAATGCTTTTCAGAAAAACAGGGCGGGCTTGTGGAACTCTACGATTTTGATAATGACAACGAGGAGGCTGACTGGATTTCCAGAAAGATTCTCAGCCTGAAAGGCATGGATATTCCGCTGGATAAAATGGCGGTGCTATACCGGACCAAATTCTGTTCTCTGTCCTTTGAAAAGGCGTTCCGCCAGGCAGGCATTCCGTATCGCATGCTGGGCGGAAAAGGTTTTTTTGAACGGAAGGAAATCCTGGACCTGAACTGTTACCTGACCGCCGCGGCTTTCATCAAGGATGATGCGGCATTTGAGCGGATTGTCAATACGCCCAAGCGCGGTCTGGGTCCAGGGGCCGTAAAAAAACTGATGACTTTGAAAACCCTGGAAATCAGCCTTCAGGAAGCGACACGAATCGCCCTGAACGAAACCATACTGGCCCCAAAAGTCTATCAGGCTCTCAAAGCACTTCTGGAACTTCTGGATGACATCCGGGAGATGAAGCCGGCGGAAGCGATTGAGACGGTTCTATATCGGACAAACTACATGGTCTATCTGAAGGAACACGTCAAGTCCGACACCATGGACTTTACCTCCAGGCAGGAAAACATCGAACAGCTCATGTATTCGGCCTCTCAGAAAGACTCGATCGTGGAATATCTGGAAGAAGCCGCCCTGGTCCGGGAAGATAAGAAAGAGGATGAGGAAGAAAAATCCCGGGGCGTCAGCCTTTCAACGATTCATGCGGCCAAAGGACTTGAATTTCATGTGGTCTTTGTCGTAGGATGCGAAGAACAGCTTTTCCCGCACTGGCGATCCATGGATACGACCGCCGGACTTTATGAAGAACGGCGGCTGATGTATGTTGCCGTGACACGCTCTGAAAAGTATCTTTTTCTGACCTGCGCCGGATACCGGAAAGGCCAGTTCAACCGCAAGAGCCGGTTTCTGGACGAAATTGAACAGTCGTTGAACGGCTAACGCGTTTATACAAATGCGCAATTTA
Source organism: Deltaproteobacteria bacterium (assembly GCA_026388755.1). GTDB lineage: Bacteria > Desulfobacterota > Desulfobacteria > Desulfobacterales > Desulfatirhabdiaceae > RAAP-1. The sequence continues at coordinate 1,842 of JAPLJE010000609.1, forward strand.
CAGGATAGGACATTATGAGTATCATCGGAAAATTGGTTGGAGGGGCCATCGGCTTTGCCCTGGGAGGCCCGATCGGCGCCATTGCCGGCGCCGTTTTCGGCCATGCATTTGACAACAAGCCTGCTGACAGTGATACGGCCATGAGTCTGTCGTATGGCGAATCGTCGCAGATCACTTTTTTTGTGGCTGCATTTTCCATGCTGGGCAAACTGGCCCGAACAGACGGCCAGATTTCCCGCGCGGAAATGGATGCCGTCCGGCAGTTCATGACATATGATCTGAACCTGAGCCCGGAAAGCCAGCAGGTGGCCATCAACATTTTCCTTACGGCGCAGGAATCTCCCGAATCCTTTGAGAGTTTTGCCTCCCAGTTCTACGGACAGTTTCATGTCCAACCCCAGATGTTGGAGCTGATGATGGACATTCTGCTCCGGGTATCGGTTTCAGACGGCGGCATCAATCCCAGTGAAGAACGGCTGATTCAGTCGGCAGCATCCATTTTTGGTTTCAACAGCGCCCAGTATGCCGGAATGCGGTCCCGATATGCACGGGATGTAAATAAATATTATGCAGTTCTGGGATGCACGCACAGCGACACGGATGAGCAGATCAAAAAGCAATACCGCAAGTTGGTCGTCTCTGAATATCATCCGGATAAAATCATTGCCAAGGGCCTGCCAGACGAATTTATTAAGTTTGCCAATGACAAGTTCAAAGAGATTCAGGAAGCCTATGAAGCTGTCAAGAAAGAAAGAGGGATTATTTGATCGGGTGCCCTTCGCAATCCTATAAACGCATCCTTCTGATTCAGCTTGGCGATATCGGCGATGTCATTCTGACACTTCCGGCCATTAGAGCGCTCCGGGAAAATTTCCCGGAATCCCGACTTGTGGTTTGCGTTCGGGAAAAGGCAAGGGAAATCATCGAAGATTGCCCCTGGGTATCCGCAGCGATGACTGTCCGAAAGGAACAGAAACCATTGAAGTCTGCAATTCTGGGTCAGGCTCACTGGATGAAGGGACTTCGTGCTCACCGGTTTGATCTGGCGATCGATCTTCGCACCGGCACCCGGGGTGCGATCATTGCCGGATTTTCCGGAGCAGGCACGCGAATCGGCCGGTTTGCGGCTGATGGCAGGCTGTGGCGAAACCGGGTATTTACACACCTGGTCACGCCGCCGGACGAGGCATTCCAGTATGCAACCGAACACAATCTGAATATCCTGTCCCCCCTGGGCCTGAAGATTCGAGACACCGCCCTGCAAATCACGATCCCCTGTCACCGAAAACAGACAGCAATCCAGCTGCTTTCCAGTGAAAAGATTCCCATGAACCGTCCGCTTATGGCATTTCACCCGTTTTCCTTGTGGAAATACAAGGAATGGCAGGTGAGCTCCTGCGCCGAACTGATTGATGATGTTCAGCTTCGTTATGACTTGACGGTCGTCATCACCGGATCATCGGAAGAGCGCGACCGCGCAGATCAGGTGATGGCGCGTTGCCGAACCAAACCCTTTAATTTGGCCGGGAAAACATCCATTGGCGAGCTGGGCGCTGTTTTTTCCGCCTGCCGTGGTTTTATCGGGGTGGATACCGCCGCCCTTCACCTGGCGGCTGCTGTCGGCATTCCGACAATGGGCATCTTCGGGCCGTCTCCGGTCGCATGCTGGGCGCCAAGAGGCAGCCAGCATGCGGTGGTTTCCAAAAACATGCGCTGCGTTCCCTGCCGCCGGAAAGGATGTCAAAACTCGGAGATCAGCCAGTGCCTGGATGAATTGTCTGTGAAGGACGTTCATGAAGAACTGTGCCGGTTTATTGAGCACAATGTCAAAATAGAGCGCAAGTGATTGTACGGATTACGCCTCACTTTTACCGTGAAAATACTGGCAGCACGGGCGTCCTGCCAGTAGCAGGCGGGATGCCCGTGCTACCAGCGAAATTTTCATTCTTGGGGAAGCCATAATGTAATGGCCATGAGCGTTTAGTTTAAAGGAGGGTCACCAACATGAAAAAACTGCGTATGATTTGGACAATTCTGGCGTGTCTGTTGTTCTTGCCTGCCTTTTTGGCAGCTGAAGTGGCGCCGCCGGCCGAAGGCGGAAAACTGCCGGATATCAGACTTACCATTCCAGCTGATGCTGGGTACCAGACGTATCTGGGCATTAAAGGGGAAGGGACGTTTTTCCTTCCCCAAGTCAAGGCATCGGTTGTCATTGTTGAAATCTTCAGCATGTACTGCCCGCACTGCCAGAGGGAAGCCCCCAGCATCAATGATCTGTATGCAAAAATTCAGAGCAGCGAAAGATTGAAGGCTAAGGCTAAGCTCGTTGGCATGAAGGATAAGGTTAAGCTCGTGGGCATCGGCGTGGGCAACTCCCCGTATGAAGTCGAATATTTCAAAAAGACATATTCAATTCAGTTTCCGCTGTTTTCAGACGGCGAATTTATTGTTCACAAACAGCTCGGTGAAGTCAGAACCCCCTATTTTATAGGTATCAAAAACCACAGGGATGGCAGTCACACCCTCTTTTATTCCAAACTGGGGGGAATTGCCGACAACCTCAGCTTTCTGAAACTGATTCAGGCGCAATTAAACAAATGATGTTCTGCCATGGAGGGATTATGCGATCATTCCTGAGAACCGTATCGGCAATTGCCATTTTGATATCGTGGACATCCTGCCCGGCATTCGCGCTTTCGGATGCATACAAGGAAAACATTTACAATCCCGGCCAGTTAAAACCGGTTGACAGCACGCTGAAAGTCAGGGAGGGCGAACCCGCTCCGGAATTCACATTGCCGTCCCTGAGCGGCGAAACATTTGTACCCGCAGCCTGGACTCCGATATGTTCGGATCAATGGCCAGGGTACAATCTGGCAAAGGGGTTGTTTGAAGCCCAAGACGCCGTTCTTCTCGGCATTACCGTGGACAACCTGCCGACCCTGTATTCCTGGACCCGGCAAATGGGGAATCTTTGGTTTCCGGTGCTGTCGGATTTCTGGCCACATGGGGCCGTAGCAGATAAATTCGGGGTGCTGCGCAGCGATGGAATCGCCGAACGGGCGCTGTTCATCATCGATAAAGCCGGAATCCTGCGCTATGCAAAGGTTGGGGACATCAACCGCCGGCCCGACTTGGAAGAACTGATCAACGCAATGGAAAAAACAAACAGCAAAAGATGACAGACGGCGGATCTGACTTCTGACTCCTTATGCCGCCTGGTCTCCGGCTTTCAAGTCCAGATGAAGGGTTGCAATCGCTTCCACGACCGGTTCAATCGTTCGGCTGGTTTTGCGAAGATCAATGGTCTTGATATAGCGGCTGCATCGGTCGCAGCCATCCACCCGGTATTCGGGTTCTTCGTCGCTGAAAAAATAATGCAGCTGGCTGCTGTCCGTGTTGTCGCAGAACGGGCAGTAAATCCGGGGGGTCAGCCATTCGTGCCAGCAGAAACTGCAGACATAAGAGCGTTCTCCTTCCCCTTTCAACATGGAAAGGCCCGGGCTGCTACCGCAAATCGGGCAATAACCGGTTCTCCACGGCTCCTCCGCATTCAGCGAAGCCGAAAGATGCTCTGAACACAACCGCAGGGAAGGCCTAATACTGTTGTAGCCAAAAAGCATGGCCATGTCCACGGACACCCCTGATGGGATTTTATCGGAAGTGTCCTTACCCAATGCCAGGTCGAAGATA
>JAPLJE010000169.1:0-10331 GCA_026388755.1 Deltaproteobacteria bacterium
CTCCTAGTCGGACATTGCGCGGTATGATGGGTTTAAAGCGGAGATTTTTAAAATATTTTCTGGCTTCATCGGCCACCTGCCCCGAAAGATTGGTACGTTTGTCGAACATGGTCAGAAGAATCCCGCCAAGCTTGAGATGCGGATTCAGACCCCGTTTGATCCGTTTCATGGTCTGAAGGAGCTGTCCCAGACCTTCCAGCGCATAAAACTCGCATTGAAGCGGAATCAGCAGGGAATCGGCGGCAGTCATGGCATTCACTGTCAGCAGGCTAAGCGATGGCGGGCAGTCCAAAATAATGTAATCATAAGCGCTGGTCAATCCGGACAGAAATTCCTTCAGGATGTTTTCGCGGTTGGCGCTGGAAATCATTTCGACTTCAAAACCGATCAGCTCCACCCGGGCGGGAATCACCTTCAATAAAGCGATCTCGCTGTCATGAATGATACTTTCAGAGGAGGCCTCGCCGATCATTCCGTGATACAGGGTCCGGGCAAGTGCTGCCTTGTCTATCCCGACACCGGTAGTGGCATTGCCCTGTGGATCGCAATCCACAAGAAGGATTTTTTTCTGAGATACTGCAAGGGCTGCAGACAGGATAATTGCGGTGGTTGTTTTTCCAACCCCGCCTTTCTGATTCGCGATACATATTGTGGTTGCCATAATACGAACGGTATCACAAAAAATGATATTTGAAAAGTCCAACCGAATATGTCATGGTAATAGAGATTATAGAGAATCATGGAGGGCAGAGGATAAATGAACACTAAAAATAAACTCCGGGTCTGGCTGATAGTTGTGCTGATGCTTTTTCCGGAAATCGCAAGAGCCATTACCATCCAGGAAGAAGAAGAACTGTCCCGGGAATTTATGACTGCTGTCAACGAACATTATGAGATCATTCATGATTCAATTATTACGGATTATGTCACCCGAATCGGCGATAAAATTCTGGCGGTTATGCCGCCACAACCGTTTCCATACCATTTTCATGTCATTAAAGAATACACCTACAATGCATTTGCAGGGCCGGGCGCTCAAATTTTCATCAACAGCGGCCTCTTTGAAGCGCTGAATAGCGAAGAGGAAATTGCCGGCATTATTGCCCATGAAATGTCTCATGTCGCCTGCCGGCATGTTTCCGAACAAATTGAACGATCCAAAAAAATCGGCCTGGCAACCCTTGCCGGCGTTGCGGCCGGCATTCTCATGGGCGCAACCGGATCGGGCGCTGCAGCAGGCGCAACAGCCGTCGGATAGGCGCTACCGCGGTCGGATCCATGGCTGCCGCGCAGACGGCCACGCTGGCATACAGCCGGGAAAACGAGACTCAGGCGGATCAAAGGGGACTGGATTATCTGACCAAAGCCGGATACAGCCCAAAGGGACTCCTGGCCGCATTAACCAAAATCCGCAGCAGGCAGTGGTACGGCAAGGAACAAATTCCCACCTACATGATGACGCACCCGGCATTAGAAGACCGCATGACTTTCATCGGATCCTGGATCGAAGCCAATCCTTCGATTATGCGCAAGCTTCCGCGTTTTTCCCCGGATCCCTTTGACTGGACCCATGCCCGACTGGTCGCCATGTTCGGGCCTGAGGATGATGCCATGAAATATTTCAAGGCCCAGATCACCCAGACACCGGACAAGGCATTGGCCCATTATGGCTATGGACTGATCCTGACCCGAACGGGAAATCGAAGTGCAGCACTGGATCAATTCCGGGCAGCACTGACCAGACGCGCATTTGACCCAACCCTGATATCTGAATTGGGAAGGACGTATTTTCTGGATGGCCGATATGCCGAAGCGCTCATCATTCTACAAGGATCCCTGGACATCTCTCCCGACGCAACCGAAGGGCTTTTCTACTCGGGACGTTGCCTCATGGAACTGGGAAAATTCCAGGAAGCGACCCGTTTTCTGGAATCAGTACTGCGGAATACCCCGGATTACACCGATGTCATGTTTTATCTGGGCAGCGCCTACGGCTCATTGGGCAGAACTGCGGATGCCTGTTACTACCTTGGACTGTATTACCATACCCGCGGGGATTATAAAAACGCAGTTGTCCAGCTTGAAAAGGCAATGGAATCGACCACAGACCCCCAGAAAAAAATTGAAATCGAAACTTTGCTAAAAGATTCTAAAAAACGATACACTCTCAAAATTCGTGAATCCGAAATGAGAAAGCGTTAGGTCTCTGGCATGAAGCCTTTTGTTTACATGATTCAATCCGAATCCGATATGCCTTATTCCGATCTGCAGGATGAACATCATGACATTATTCTGCTGACCTGGAAGAAACCCTCTGATCGAAGCGGCGCGATTTATTATCCGCAAAGCACCTGGAATGAAGGAAGAAATCGCCTTTTAAAAGAAGCAGTGTCCCAAAATGAAGATTATCTCTATTATATTTTTCTGGACGGAGACTGCATTGTCAAGGAAGATACGGAACTGGCCCAAACATTAAATGTTGAGCTTTGTGGAAACCCTTTTCGAACATTTGAAAAATATCTTTTGGAATGGGAACCGGCTGTCGGTTATACCCGCTATTCCTGGCAGTATGACGAACCGGGTTCCGAAGTCAATCTTGGATATAATTTTGACGCTCTCTTTAATGCGTTTCACCGCGAAGCCGTCTCCTTTCTGCTTCCGTACTACACGGGATTCGATTGCGAGTCCTGGCTGTATTCCCAGCACATTGTGAATCATCTGACGGCACTCCTGTATAATCCCCACAGAATCCAGTTTAATGTCATCACCACCCGCAATGCGAACCGGAAGTCCTATGCACACCGGAAAAAATACTGGACCCTTCCCGCAACGTTTCTGATGAATGCCATTACATCGGATCTGAAGCACCAGATGAAGATTCAGGATGCCAATTCCATCTATCCCCTGCCGGGAAAACCGGAAAAAAAAACAGGTTCCTACCGGATTCCGGAAACGTTTATGCAGAAGCACTTTGATCTAACCCATCCGTTTATCCGGTATCGAAGTCTTGAGCACCTGTTTGCCGACAAACAGCCGGCCAAATATAAAACTGGCAGTGTACAGCCCCGAACCGCTGTATGCATGTCCGGCCGTTGTGCTGGCCTGGATCAAACCCATCAAACAATCAGGGAATCCCTGTTGAATCAAATCGGAGACTATGATCTGTTCATGTTTGTCCAGCGAGATTCAAACAGTCATCTGGCAGCACTGCTGAATCCGACCGTGATTCGGATTGAAGATGATCCGCCTCTGAATGAAGGGGCGTTGATCAACGGTGTCAACTGCCGTATAAAAACCGGGGTTCGGTCCTATCTGCAGCAGCTTTACGGTCTGAAGCAATGCAACCAGCTTCGCATAGGGCATGAAAAAGAGAGCGGAATCCGCTATGACCGCATCATTCGCTGCCGTCCGGATCTGATGTTTGTAAAACCGCTTGATAATTTATCCCTTTTGGATTTAACTTATGTCCATGTTCCTGATTTTCACGCTTTTGACGGAATCAACGACCGGTTTGCCATTGGCTGTACGGATCATATGAACATTTATATGAACAAACTGGACGAATTTCATGATTATGTAACGGACTGGTTTAAATTCCGTAGCGATGCGCTTGCCGTCAGCGCGGAAATGTTTACCAGTGGGCAGCTTCGAAACCACAACATTCCGGTTCGGCCCTATCCGTTCCGGTTTAACCGGGCAAGAAGCAACAGAATCAAAAACGACATTCCTATCCGTTCCGGTTCAACCGGGCTAGAGGCAACAGAATCAAAAATGACATTCCAATGGATCATTAAACAGGGTGCTCTACCATGCAAAATCATTCCATATTCCATTCTGCCGGACTTGAATCAGACAAGATAGACCGGCTTCTTGTCCTTCCCTTTATGAAATCCGTGGAAATTGCCTTAAAAAGCATTCGGGTCCGTTTTTTTCGATCCCTTATTACCACCATCAGCCTGGTTCTGGCTGTGTCATTTGTGAGCTTTACCCGCGTGGGCTCCGATGTAGCCAACGGACTGCTGTCCACCGGCGAACCCGCGATGCGTCAGGCCCTGATCCGTTCCGGATACGATCTGCAGCCGGAGGATGTTTCCGTGGGAAACAGCCCCAAACAGCAGTGGATCATTGTGCTCTCGCTCCTGGTCTGCGTGGTGGGAATTGTCAATGCCCAGCTTATGGCCGTTACCGAACGTTTCAGAGAAATCGGCACCATGAAGTGCCTGGGTGCCCTGGATCGCTTTATCCTGAGGCTCTTTCTTCTTGAGGCGGGAATTCAGGGACTGATCGGATCCGGCGTGGGAGCAATTGTTGGCGGCGCCTTTGCCCTGGTTAATTTTTTTCTTCGATTTGGAACCGTATCTATCTCCACCCTGTCCTGGACTCAGGCCGGACTGTCTGTTGCCGGCGCCACGCTTATCGGATTTGTGCTGAGCCTTGTCGGCGTGATGTATCCGGCGATGGTTGCCGCCCGTATGCAACCAGTTGAGGCCATGCGGGTTGAACAGTAATATTATCCACAGGAACTGTCATGACTGATTCCAGAAAAATTGTCCGGGTTACCCATGTGACCAAATCCTTTAAGCTGGGCAAATTGGATGTTCTGGCGCTGAAAGGGGTCGACCTCGAAATTACCGCCGGAAACTATATTTCCATCATGGGCCCATCCGGGTCCGGTAAAAGCACTCTTTTTAACATGATCGGCGGACTGGACAAGCCCACAACCGGGAAAGTATTTATTGACGAAGTGGATATTGCCCAGTTGGACGCCTATGAACTGGCCTGGCTGAGATGCCGGAAAATCGGCTATATCTTTCAAACATTCAACATCATTCAGGTCATGACCGCCCTTGAAAATGTCACCCTTCCCATGACTTTTGCCGGCATGGCCGATGATGCGGCCGCGGAAAAAGGCATCAAGCTGCTGGAGATGGTGGGTCTGGGGGACCGCTTTCAGCACAAGCCCTTTGAACTGTCCGGAGGGCAGCAGCAGCGGGTAGCCATTGCACGCGCTCTGGCCAATGACCCGGCCATCATTCTGGCGGATGAGCCCACGGGAAACCTGGATCTGAATACGGGTGAGGAAATTATTTACCTTCTTAAACAGCTCAGCCGCGAGCGGGGCGTCACCATCATCTCAGCAACCCATGACATCAAGATGCTGAATGTATCGGATCAAGTCGTCTGGATTCGAGATGGCCGTATCGACAAAATTGAAAACCGGGATGAGCTATCCATTTCGATCGGCCAGATCGGTACCAAACCCGGGCATGACACATTGAGCGAATGTTAACCGTATGAAACACTTTCCCAAACAGTCCGGCGTTTTTACGCTGCTCCGGATCCTGAAAGATCCGCTCGTGCTTTTTCCGGCGATGCGTTCGTCATCCGGATTTCGGATGTTGTCTAATGGACTGGTGCTGATGATGGTATTTGCGCTGACATGGCTGTCCAGTGCCGGAGCCGGTGATTTTGAAAGGGACATCCGGGCCATGTCCGCATTCGGAGACAGAGGCACGGGGACTTCAGGCTGCCGATCTGCCGCCGAATACATCCAGGAGCAGTTTCAGGAAGCGGGCTTTTCCGAGGTTGGCGTGCATCGGTATTCACTTCCAATCCTTCAGCAAGGAAAAAGCCAAATGGCGGTTCCCGATCGCAGCATGGCGATTTCCCTTCACCCGCTTCTAGGAAATGCCATTTCCCCTCAGGCCATTGACCCCCAGGGGCTGAAAGGGCCTCTCGTCTATGCAGGGACCGGCACTTTGACCGAATTTAACGGCAAAGCCATTGAAGGCGCTATTTTACTGATGGAGCTGGATTCAGGAGAAAACTGGATTCAAGCAGCCTCGCTCGGCGCCAACGCATTGATTTATGTGGACAGGGGCATGTCTTCAAGGGCAATGTTTGAGGACAAGCACGAGCTTTCACCCATTCAGTTTCCCCGCTTCTGGATTTCCCTGGAGGATGCCCGCAACTATTTCGGGGAGTTTGAAACCGCTTCAAAAGGCTTGGTTTTCCCCGAAATCCAGTTGAATTCCGAAGTCGGCTGGAAAGAAGTTGTCGGTGAGAATATCTACTGTCTGATTCCAGGCCGGAATGCCAATCTTCAGGAAGAACTGATGATGATCGAGGCATTTTACGACAGCACCGCCTTTGTACCGGGACTCTCTCCGGGCGCGGACGAGGCCGTCAGCATCGCCACCCTGCTTGAACTTGCCAGGAAGTTCAAGGAAACACCGCCGGAGCGCTCTGTTCTGCTGGTAGCCACCAGCGGCCATGCCCAGAGCCTGGCCGGTCTCAGGGATCTGGTCTGGAGCCTCCGGGCCTCTCCCAAGGACCTTCGCAAGCAAAAGAAGCATCTTCGGGATCTGGTCAAAGATACGCGCAAAGTTCTGAATGCGCTGGATCCCAGATTGCGGCAAGGGGCTGCTGAGGCTACCGATTCTGATAATTCACCTGCAACCGCCGATGCTGAAAACTCGCCGCTGGAAACACTGGTTAAAAAGGCCATCAGTGATGAAATCAAAACCCGGGTAGATGTCATCTCCAGGGAATTGATGCAACTACGGCTTCAGGAACCTGATTCGGAAAATCAGGAAAAAATTCAAAATCTCGCCAAAAACAGGCGCATGCTTCGACAACTGGGCTGGCAATCTTCTTTCAAGAAATTGTCGTCTGAAGAGCAAAGTGTCCTGAACCAGTTGATGCCTTCTGCTATTTTACACCAGAAAGCCATTCTTCGGGATGCTTCCGGTCAGGCCAAACTCCTCGACAATGCCCTAGACTTCAGATCCCTGATAAAAAGCCGGGAACTGATGGTGGCGTTTTCACTGCATCTGTCCAGCCACGGTGATGGATTCGGGGCTTTCAGTCAGGGATGGCTTTATCCCTTAAAACCCAGCGTAAACCGTTCCTCTGTCTATACCCCCCTGGATGGCGCCATGCATCAGGGAAGCGAGGGAATCCCCCTGTTCAGGGACACTTTAAGGCCCAGCAAGCTCAGAACCTGGCAGAGTTATTTTATGGATCGGCCTTTATTAGGAGGCGAAGTCAGCACGCTTGCCGGTTTCATCGGCGCCAGCCTGGCGACCGTCCATGACGCTCGATATCTCTGGGGAACACCCTATGATGTCCCGAGCGCAATCGATTGGTCTTATGCCACGGAACAAAGCCATCAGGTATGCACCCTGATCAACCGTGTTGCATCCGCCCCCCAGCTTTACAATGACAACCTGCCTCAAACCGGATTTTCCACCGTCACCGGCCGCGCCAGTTTTATCCGGCACGGAGAGTTGTTTGCCGACCAGCCTGCGCCCGGAACTGTCATCCTCTCCTACCAGGGAACTGCCCGGTATTATTCAATGGTCAGTGATCTGGGAACGTTTCAGATTAAGGGGGTTGCCGACAGAAGACATGTTCTGGACAAAGTGATCATAGAAGGTTACCGGTTTGACCCTGAAACCGGTAGTGTTATATGGGCCATTGACAAGGAGCAGACCGGAAAAGAAGCCTACCGACTGAAAATGCAGCGCACCGCCATGCAGACCGATCTGATCATGTTTGCCTGTAAAGGCACCACCCTGTTCAATTTGATGGAGCCGCGCAGCTTTAAGCACTTGACAAAGATGAATCTGATCGACGGCCGGCGGGAGGCCACTCCCTTGAAGTACTGGTACAGCCGGATTGATACCCGATCTTCGGTCCTGACATCCATATTTCTGGAACCCGAAACCCGCCTAAAACTGACACTCTCGGATTCGGTGCTTCATAAGAAACTCATCCTGACCCACGCGGACCCCTCGCATTCCGAAGGCTTGGGATACCGGGTCGATGACTGGCCGATCCTTCACCGAACCGAATATCTGGCAGCCAGGGATATGTGGGAGCTTTTAAACCCTAGGATCACCAATCTTGAAAAACACGGCATTTTCAATGAACAGATCCGAAGACTTCAGATGGAAGGGCAGTCTGCCTTGAAAACAGCCGAACAAACGCTGGCCGATAGAAAATATGACCAGTTCATCGAAGCCTCATCGGCTTCCTGGGCTCTTGCCAGCCGGGTCTACGACGATGTTGAACAAACCCAGAAAGATGTGCTTTTCGGGGTTCTGTTTTACATTGCCTTGTTTGTTCCGTTTGCTTTCTGCATGGAGCGGCTTCTGTTTTCATATTCCAACATCTACAAGCGGATCATTGCGTTTAGCATCATCCTGGTTCTGGTGATCGTAATCATTTATCAGGTTCACCCGGCCTTTCAACTGGCGTACAGTCCGCTTGTCGTCATTCTGGCCTTTTTCATCATCGGTCTGTCCTTCATGGTGACGCTGATCGTTTTTCTGCGATTCGAAGAAGAAATGAACCGGCTTCAAAATCGGGCAAGACCCGCGGCAACCGGGGATATCACCCGGTGGAAAGCCTTCACGGCCTCTTTTTTCCTGGGGGTCAGCAACCTTCGCCGTCGGAGGATTCGAACTGCCCTGACCTGCGCAACGCTGATCATCCTGACTTTTACCATCATGAGTTTCACCTCGGTCAAGAGTATGCGCCTTCATTCCAGAATTCAATATCAGGCAACGTGAACTGGCAGGATATTCCCCAGGCAGCGCTCCCGGTTCTGACCCACGCCTTTGATGCTTCAGGCGTCATTGCCCCCCGGGTCTGGCTGGAAGATGAAGACCGAACCCGATCCGATGAAGTCCCCATTCGATATGGCGGCCGCAGATTTGAAGCCCAGGGCATGATCGGACTCTCTTCCGACGAACCCGGCGTTACGGGACTCGATCAAATTCTGGTTTGCGGCAGGTGGTTCAAGCCCGAAGAGCGCCATGTGGTTCTGGTTTCTGATCGCATGGCCCGGGAGCTGGGGATTTCCTTTGACCAGCCCGAATCCGCAGTCGTTCAGATCTGGGGGATTCCGTATCAGGTGACCGGCATATTTTCCGGAAAACTGCTTCAGGACAGGCCCGATCTAGACGGTGAACCCCTGACGCCAGCTATATTTCCCCGTGAAGCCTCTCAGGAAATGACCGAGGTTGAGATGGAGGCCATGGAATCCGGGGATGATGTCCGGTCGTATCAAAGCAGGTACCAGCATATTTCAGGAGATCTGACACTGATTGTTCCCTCCCAGACCCTGCTGTCTTCCGGCGGCAAGCTGAAAGGCGTTGCGGTCCGTCATACAGAGGCAACAGACACCCGGAAAGCCGCTCAACACCTTGTCGACCGGTTCGGACTGGCACTTTTCAGCGGCGAACCGGATGGCGTCATGCTGTATAACGCCAGCGACACCTTAAGCTACAGCGGCGTACCCAATATTCTGATTCCGATCATCATTTCCATTTGTATCGTGCTGAATACCATGATCGGCAGCGTCTATGAACGAAAGCGGGAAATTGCCATCTATACCTCGGTGGGGCTGGCTCCGTCCCATGTCAGCTTCCTCTTTATCGCAGAAGCCATGGCATTTGCCGTTCTGAGCGTGGTCATGGGCTATCTTCTGGCTCAGACTAGCGCCAGTCTCTTTGCTGGAACCTCGCTGTGGTCGGGAATCACCGTCAACTACTCCTCGCTTTCTGGCGTAGCTGCCATGATACTGGTCATTCTGGTGGTACTGATATCGGCCATTTACCCCTCAAGGGTTGCCGCGGAAATCGCCATCCCTGATGTCAACCGGTCCTGGACCCTTCCCGCATCCAAAGGAAATCTCCTTGAAATTACGCTCCCCTTTCTGATGAAATACCGGGAGCACCGAAGCATCACCGGTTTTTTATACGACTATTTCAAAGGTCACCAGGATGTCTCACACGGACTTTTTTCCACAGGCGAAATCATCTTCAGCCAGGTTTGCCCGATACCACCGGTTTCAGGAAGTGCTGATGCCTGTGAAGAGGCTAACTGCTGCAAGGACGCCTGTATTGAAATCAATGCCCATGTCTGGCTGGCGCCATTTGATTTCGGCATCATGCAGCAGGTGATCCTTCGGTTTTGTCAGTCCAAGGAAGAGCCGGGTTTTCTGGAAGTAAACATTCTGCTGGAACGCCAGTCCGGAGAGTCTAATGCCTGGAGAAGAATCAACAAGGCATTTCTGCATGCCATTCGAAGGCAGCTTCTGATGTGGCGATCACTGGACTCGGCCGCCCATGACCACTACGAGAAACTTCTGGCGGATGCATTGAATAAAATCGGAACGTGATTTTATCACCCATATCGAGACGCAAGGGAGGTTCCTGATTCAAAACGGTATCAGGAACCTTCCGCTCATACCCCGTCATACTGGCTCCTGCGAGCTGACGTTTGATTCCATTTATTCCCCTGCGAACTTTCCGGTTAACTCC
>JAPLJE010000169.1:10392-17154 GCA_026388755.1 Deltaproteobacteria bacterium
ATTCGAATCCATTTTCGATCCCAGAAAACGATAAGGACACTCTCATGAAATTAGCTGTTAGCGGCAAAGGCGGGGTGGGGAAAACCACATTTTCCGCTTTGCTGATTCGAACATTTGATGCACATGGAAAGCACGTTCTGGCAATTGATGCGGACCCGGACGCGAATCTGGCCGGAGCGCTGGGAATTGCCAACGCAGATAAAATCATTCCGATCTCCGAAATGAAAGATCTGGCCTATGAACGCACCGAGGCGCAACCCGGCAGCATCGGCGGATTCTTCAAGCTCAATCCCCGTGTGGATGATCTTCCAGATGCCTTATCTGCAAAGCTGGGCAACATCAAGATGATGCGCCTTGGCGGTATCAAAAAAGGCGGCTCCGGGTGCATCTGCCCAGAGAGCACGCTTTTAAGGGCACTGATCACCCACATCGTTCTTGCCCGAGACGAGGTGGTGGTCATGGATATGGAAGCCGGCATCGAGCACCTGGGAAGAGCCACTGCAAAGGCTGTGGATAAACTTATCGTGGTGGTGGAGCCGGGCAGAAGAAGCATCGACACCGCCGAGAACATTCAACGCCTGGCATCCGAGATCGGGTTGAAGCGCATTGCTGTGGTGGGCAATAAAATCCGCGGGGATGCAGACATCGCATTTCTCCGAAACAATCTGCCCCAGTTTGATTTTCTGGGATTTCTGCCATATGACAACACCCTGATCGAGGCGGATTTAAACGGCATATCCCCATTCGACACCAATGCCATTGCCAAAACTCAGATGGATGAGATCATTCGGCAACTGATAACATGAAACCCAGAGGAATCGTCAAGGCCAAAAATTATTCTTGCAGGCCTAAGATCCGGCCAAAAAATATTCGGGCATCGGCGCCTGCCATACGGATGAAAGCAGGCGCCGACTCAAGCCTGAAGGCCGTGTTCAAAACCATCGGCGTGCCGGAATACCGGCCGTTTTCTCCTGACCCGTTTCAGATGGAAGCACTTGAGGCTATTGAGAAAGCCGATTGCCTGGTAACAGCACCCACGGGTTCCGGAAAAACCTGGATCGCGGTTCAGGCCATTTCCAGAATTAGGGAAAAAGGCGGACGCTCCTGGTATGCGACACCATTAAAGGCGCTTTCAAACGCCAAATTTCACGAATTTGCCGAGATCTTCGGCCAGGACCAGGTCGGCATTCTGACAGGGGACCGGAAAGAAAGGCCGGACGCATCGGTGATTGTCGGTACAACCGAAATTCTTCGCAATCAGCTTTATGACGCCATGCACCGTGGCGAAACCCTGGATACGGATTTTGTGGTCCTGGATGAAGCCCATTTTCTGGGAGATGAGGACCGCGGGGTGGTCTGGGAAGAAACCATGATCTACCTGCCGTCCCGAATACCTCTCCTAATGCTTTCGGCAACCATCGGCAACGCCGGAAAAATCGCCGAGTGGCTTACGGCCATTCGATCCAAAGACTGCAAGGTCATTGAAGAAACCAAAAGACCGGTGCCGCTCTATCCCCTTTTCCTTCACCCTTCCGGCACCCTTCTGCCGCTCCTTGCTTCCGATATCAAGGGAAAAGGCCGCATTTCCAAAAAGGTTCGGGAATACATTTTTAACGAAAAACCGCAGCGCCTGACATCCAATTACAGCCTTTTACCCCCGATGGGTGAAATTCTTGGGATTCTTGACAAGTTCAATCTACTTCCGGCCATATTTTTTCTTAAATCCCGGGCCGACTGCGACCATGCCCTGGATCTGTGTAAGGATCACTGGGTGGATGATCCGTTCCGGATGCAAACCCTCCATGAGCGGATCGATCAAATTCTCTCCCAGAATCCGCATCTGGCAAAACACCGTCAGCTCTGGCATCTTGAACACCTGGCCGTGGGCGCGCATCACAGCGGACAGCTACCTGCCTGGAAGCAGGTCATCGAGACCCTGATGACCGAGGGGCTGCTTCAGGCCGTATTTGCCACATCTACAGTTGCAGCAGGCGTCAATTTTCCGGCCAGAACCGTCGTGTTTCTGAACACCGACCGTTTCAACGGCCGGGAGTTCATGCCGCTCAGTCCCACGGAATTTCACCAGATGACCGGCAGAGCCGGACGCCGAGGCATGGATCACATCGGCTTTGCCATCGCCATACCGGGAAAATTCCTGGACACCCGGCTTTGCGCGCAACTGGTGACCGCCACGCCCTCGGATGTCAAAAGCCAGATACGGATCAATTTTTCAATGGTCCTAAACCTTCTCCTGTCTCATGCTCCGGATCAGATTGAAGATCTTCTGACACGGTCCTTTGCCACTTTTTTACTGATGCGCGCCGACGGCAAAAGAACCGAAGCCAGGGCGCTTTCGGGTACCCGGCATAAGGTACTGATTCACGAATTCAACCGGCACCTGAGCTTTTTGAAACTAACGGGATTTGTAACACCTGAAGGCAGCCTGACCCAGGACGGCCGATGGGCCTCCCAGCTCCGCGTGGACCAGCCGCTTTTGATAGCCGAAGGATTTCGGAAAGGCATTTTTCCCCAATCGGACCCGGGCCTGATGGCGGCCATTCTCTCTCTCTTCGTGTCGGACCGGGAAATGGATGACCGGGTGGACCGGCGCTCTGTCCCGCCACCGCTCTTTGATGCCTTCATCGCCGTCAATACGGCATTAAAACCCCTGATGCGAGAACTGTATGACCATGATTTTGACGTCAGGCCCCTCTACCTGAAGCCCGCAATGACAGTTTATGCCTGGGCAAGCGGCATGCCATGGGAGGAAGTGGTTGAGCTTTCCGAAGGCGCGGAAGGAGATCTTGTCATGCTGATGCTTCGAACCGCCGATCATCTGCGGCATGTCATGAGCCTGGCAAAGACCTTTCCAGAGGCTGCCGAGACTGCATCAAAAGCCAATGAACTGATTCTGAAAGCACCTGTTTGGATGGAAATTGAATGAAGAGTATGGAGGAATCGTTATGAATCGGATGATTGGGTGGATCACGGTCTTAATGCTTCTATCCCTGCCCGTTTCCCTGGAAGCATCAACCCCCCTTTTTGAAACGGTCGATGAAGATAGTCATTTCATCTGGACACGTGATGATTTGCGGATGTGTCCGTCTCCCGTATGCGGTGGATTTTATGTGAAAGCGCTCAACCGTTTAATGACGCTCTGCGCGGACGGCAGTCAGTCGGCGGACTGTCAGGTCCTTCAGCTTGATTTTTCCCTGCTTAACATGAGCGAAAACGAACAGGCCGGTTTTCAGCAGGCATTTACAGCGGGGCTGGGGATCATCAAAGGAAAACTTATTGAGGCTCAGCAAAGCGGTATCCTGTTTCCCACCCTTAAAATCAATGAAGCCTGGCTGGCCCAGGCCGGCAAAGAACCCCGCAATGCCGGGTTTTTCCAGGTACACGATACGGACATTCAGTGTATCACGACCCCCTGTCTTACCGTGGAAGAAGGTCTCCTGAACATGCCTTGGGAACGCTTCATCGCCGGAGTCGACCTGTCCTCAAGCGGGGCTGAAACGGATCAGATCAACGCCGGTTATCAGGAGATGAAGACCGGGTTTGTCATCGCGACAGGCAACCATAAGATAGTTCACGGCCCGGCTGGATTTTCACAGATACTTGTTGCCAGCGAATTCTATCTGCCTGCCGAAAAGGTGCAAACCTGCGGAAAAACGGTCTGCCCGGCCGGACAGGTCTGCTGCAACCTCAGTTGCGGAATCTGCACCCCTCCCGGATGGGCTTGTATCCAAATTGCATGTGATTGATTGGATTTGCGGAAATCATTGTGTTCAAACAACCCGATTGCTTCAGGAGGCATATCACGAGAAGTTGTCAATAAATATTTTAGAGCGGTCACATATTTCTTGACAGCGTCGGCGGATTTAAGTTATGGGGTAAACATGAATCAGATGAACAGACATTCATGCATGAATTCTTTTTTCTGGCGCTGGTGGCTTCAGATCCATAAGAAGGGGTGTTCCCCGAGGCTCTTGTAATCCATTGGTATAATTTAACCATCAAAAGGACCGGGGTTCCCCAAATGCCCACGGTCCTTATTAATTTTAAAAGGGCTGTGGAAATTTCCACAGCCCTTTTTTTTATTGTTTTTCTTTATAACATGTTCCAACCCACTTCAAACAACAGTTCGACCCAAAGGAGAAAGCAGATGTTAATCGTTATGAGTAAACAGGCAACCCCTGAACAGACCGAAGCCGTTGTATCGGCGATCGAAAACCGCGGCTACGTAGCCCGCCCTATTCCCGGCGGCGAACGGGTCACCATCGGCATACTGCATAACATGGGACCTGTGGATGCATCCCCGTTCCTGGGCATGCCCGGCGTCTCGGACGCCATTCCCGTAACCAAGCCCTATAAACTCGTCAGCCGGGAATGTAAGCCGGAGGATACCATCGTTCAAGTGGGCGATATTGCCATCGGCAATGGGAATCTCGTCATCATGGCTGGTCCCTGCGCCATTGAAAGCGAATTGCAGGCGTTAACCATTGCCAGACATGTCAAAGCAGCTGGAGCGCATATTTTTCGCGGCGGAGCCTTTAAACCCCGCACATCCCCCTATTCCTTTCAGGGGCTTGGAAAAGAAGGGTTAGAGATTCTGGCAAAAGTTCGCAAAACCACCGGCATGCCCGTGGTCACCGAAGTCATGGATGAAGACACATTTGACATGGTTGAATCCTATACCGATATCATTCAGATCGGCACCCGGAACATGCAGAATTTCAGCCTGCTCAAACGGGCCGGAAGGGCATCAAATCGGCACCCGGAACATGCAGAATTTCAGCCTGCTCAAACGGGCCGGAAGGGCATCAAAGCCGGTTCTGCTGAAACGGGGAATGGCTGCAACCATCGAAGAATGGCTGATGGCTGCAGAATACATTCTGGAAGGCGGCAATTCTCAGGTGATTTTTTGCGAAAGAGGGGTCCGCACCTTTGCCGACCACAGCCGCAATACACTGGACTTGTCGTCCATACCGGTTGTTCGAAAGCAGAGCCACCTGCCCATCATCGTGGATCCCAGTCATGCGGCTGGCCGAAGAGACCAGGTCATTCCCCTCAGCCGGGCTGCAGTGGCTGCCGAGGCTCATGGCCTGATGGTCGAAGTCCATCACGAACCCGAAAAAGCCATGAGCGACGGCGCCCAATCGCTCTACCCCGATCAGTTTGCCCTGCTTTGCAGACAGGTGAATGCAATTTATGATATTTTTCATTCCAAATCAGTTTGATCCGGGAGTCGCCTTCGCGTGCCGACCTGTATCATTCATACAGGGGATGCGCCTATTTCATGACAAACTGCCTTTGAACGAATCCATTTTCACGACTGAATTAAAAGCCGAATTTATCAAATGAATAAACGTCTTGTTTTTATCTTGATTTTTTTCAGTCAACCATATAAAAATTTTCAGTGAAATGCTCATGAAAGAACTGGCATGATGGACAATTCTATAGAGAGGAGCTTTGTTTAAATGACTGAAATGGTTGATAAAATTAGAAACATTGCGCTTGTGGGCCACGGAAACTCCGGAAAAACTTCTTTGGCCGAAGTCATGCTGTACCAAACAGGCGTAACCAGTCGTCTTGGACGTGTCGAAGATGGCAATACAGCAATGGATTTCGAGCCTGAAGAGCTCAAGCGCAACATCAGTATTAGCAGCGGCTTCCATCAATTTAATTGGAAAAAACATTCCATTACCCTGATTGACACGCCGGGAGATCAGAATTTTTTTACAGACACCAAATTTTGCATGCAGGCTGTCGATGGCGCAGTTGTTGTAGTTGATGCAGTCGACGGCGTAAAAGTTCAGACCGATCAAGCCTGGAACTTTGCTCAAAGCTTGAAATTGCCCTGTGTGATTCTGATCAACAAGCTGGACAGAGAACGGGCGGATTTTTCCAGAGCATTTCAAGATGCCGTAAAATCATTTGAGCCCAAGCCCATCATACTGCATTTGCCCATAGGCACGGAATCGAATTTCAAGGGCATTGTCGATTTGGTTGCCATGAAAGCCTATACTTACGATGCCAATGGCAAGGCAACTGTCATTGACATTCCATCGGATATGCAATCACTTGTTGAGGAAGAACGCGAAAAATTGGTTGAAAATATCGCCGAAGCCGATGATACGCTTCTGGAGCGGTATCTCGAAGGGGACGCGATTTCAGACGACGAACTCAAGGAAGCCCTGAAAAAAGGAACGCTATCCCGCCTATTCTCCCCTGTGTTGTGTGCTTCCGCCATTAAAGCCGTTGGCATTGATTTATTGATGGATTTCATTGTTAACTGCATGCCTTCACCCTTGGACCGCATGCCCAAAGTCGGGACAGATCCGGTGGTGGGAAATGAAATCGAACGGGCGTCGGACCCGGATGCGCCGTTTTCAGCATTTGTTTTCAAGACCGTGGCAGATCCTTATGCCGGCAGACTCTCGATATTCCGGGTGGTATCCGGCAAACTGGGATCTGACGGCAGTTTTTATAATGTAAACAAGGATGTTAAGGAACGTTTTAATCAACTCTTGACAATTTTCGGAAAAGAACAAAAACAAGCCAAAAGTGCCGGCCCGGGGTCCATCGTTGCTGTCGCCAAACTCAAGGAAACCTTTACCGGCGACACCCTTTGCGACGAAGCCAATAAAATCAGATTCCCCTTCCCGGAACCCCTTCCCACCCTGATTACGTTTGCCATCACCACCAAGGGATCCGGGGATGAAGACAAAATCTTCATCTCGCTGACCAAGATGCTGGAAG
>JAPLJE010000720.1:0-4843 GCA_026388755.1 Deltaproteobacteria bacterium
ATCCATCTGGATCATCTGCTGAAACGTGCGGAACTGGACTACCGGGTTGTAGAAACCCTGGCTCCTGCTGCACCGCCCCTGTCTTTTAAAATCTGTCAGCAGGTTGAGATTGAAATCAAGTACGAAGGCTATATCCAGCGTCAATCCCGGGAAATCGACAAATTTAAAAATCTCGAACGCATGAAAATTCCAGAGACGTTGAATTATGCCAACATTCACGGACTTTCCAATGAATTAAAAGAAAAACTTGAAGCAGTAAAACCCACCTCCCTTGGCCAGGCTTCACGGATTGACGGCATGACGCCTTCTGCCATCTCGGTATTGATGATTGCGCTGAAGGTTTTTGACAGACATACAGTACTTTCTGCTTGACTAATATTCTTGACATGTTACAGCTATAAACATATTGTTAAATGATAGAGTAAAAGCAGTTACCAGGAAAAAGACAAACGGTTAGCCCTTATAGTTTCTTTCGTCCCGTATTCGCCGATCCCGAATCGGCCGGGGAATACCATCAGGGCAGGCATCGTAATGGAAGAAAACAAATACCATCAAGGATTTTTACGATGGCTGAAACAGATTATTATAAAGCATTAGGCGTTAATAAGACCGCTACCGATGACGAAATCAAAAAAGCGTATCGGAAACTTGCGATGAAGTACCATCCCGACCACGCTAAGGGAGACAAGGCTGCCGAGGAGAAATTCAAGCAGGTCAGCGAAGCCTATGCGGTGCTGAGCGACAAGGAAAAACGCCAACAATATGATACATTCGGCTCCAGTGGATTTCAACAGCGATACTCGCAGGAAGACATTTTCAAGGGCTTTGACATGGAAGACATCTTACGCGGGTTCGGGCTTGGCGGCGCTGGATTTTCTGCGGGAAGAAAGGGGGGCGGGAGGAAATTCTCTTTTGGGGGTGGATCTCCTTTTGGAAATTTTTCCGGCCAGGAAGCTCCCATTAAAGGATCGGATCTGGTGTATGAATTGCCGCTCACACTCCAGGAAGTTGTTTTGGGTGCCAGCAAGCAAGTGAGTTTTCAACATGGCCCCCAGTCTGAAAATTTAACGGTCAAAATTCCCAAAGGTTTAATCAGCGGCAAAAAATTGCGGATTTCCGGAAAAGGCGAATCCGGTCCTTACGGCGGACCTGCCGGTGATCTATACATAAAAGCCAAAATCCTTGATGACCCGATGTTTGATGTCAAGGGCCACGACTTATACATTAAATGCAGCATCAAACTCACAGAAGCGATATTGGGCATCACTCTGGCCATTCCCACAATTGATGGGAAAGAACTCAGTCTCAAAATTCCCGCGGGTGTCAAACACAAAACGCAGATGAGGCTTGCAAGCAACGGTCTTCCCTATATGAATGAAGAAACCAGGGGGGATTTGTATGTGCAGATCGATGTCCAAATGCCAAAACATTTGAGCAAGGAACAAAAGAAGCTTGTTGAACAATTGGCGGAAACCGGTTTGTAATTATGACGACTCCAGAGCTTGTTCCTGTACTGACAAAAGAAGAGATTCAACAAAAAATCATTGATATTGCGGGGATAATTTCCAAGGATTATGCGGGAAAAGAGCTGTTGCTGATTGGCATTCTGAAAGGGTCTTTCATTTTTCTTTCGGATCTGGTAAGACATCTTTCAATCCCAGCGAAGATTGATTTTATTCGTGCATCCAGCTATGGAAATACGATTTCTTCTTCCGGCACGATCACATTAACCCAGTCTGTCCAGATTGATGTGAGAAACAAACATCTTCTTCTGGTTGAAGATATTGTGGATACCGGTCTGACATTGTCCAGCATTATGGATTATTTTCGATTGCAGGGGGCTGCATCCATTAAGATCTGTGCTTTTATAGATAAATATGAAAGACGAGAGGCGAATATTCCGGTTGACTATTCTTGCCACACAACCCATGAAGGATTTCTGGTGGGCTATGGCTTGGATTATGCTGAGAACTACAGGGGGTTACCGGGTGTATATCATCTAAAAATATAACCAGCGAGGCAAATGTCATGATTGTAACCTGTGAAGCGTGTACTACAAGATTTAACCTAAATGATGAACTCGTCAAACCATCAGGTTCAAGAGTACGATGTTCAAAATGTCAAAAAGTTTTCAGGGTTTATTTGCCCATTGCAGAGGAACCCGCTCTGGCGTTGCCCACAGAAACTTCTGACATTAACCTCGAATTTTCTTCTGCCCCTCCACTTTTTGAATTCACTCAACTCAAAGAACACGAAGATCAGAAAACGACGCTTCCGGATCTTTCCGTTGAAGCGCCTTCTTTATCAAAAGAATATTTGGATATGACAGAATACGATTTCACGGAAATCGACAAAATGATTCAGGCAGATAAACTCGAAAAATCAGAACCGGATAGATCAGAGAGCGATCTTTTGATTCTCCCAGGAGATTTGGCACCTGAGCCATCTTTTTTAGGCATTGAGACTCCGAAAGCTCAAACTCCTTCCGAAGAACTGGATAAACTGCTGGAAATTGACCTGTCGAGTCTTTCACTGGATCAGCCTGAACACAGGGACCGGCTGGATGATACCGACCCTGATTTGAAGACGCTTCTTTCTGATCAAAGCTTTGAAAATGAACTTGCAGGTATGCATCTCGCGCTTGATGCAAAAACAGAGTCTACTGAGTCAAAACCGCCGGAAGTGTCCTTAGATGATTTTGAAAAATCACTGGAAATGAACTTTACTGATTTTTCACTCACATCTCCTGCTGATGAAGAAATAGCTTCTGACCAGCAGATGGATATTGCCGAAACAGAGATTGATGAAGGTCAAAAAGCCGAACATGATCTGTTTTCTGAAGATGAGCTCGGTGGATTCGACGACATTGATGACTTGGATCTGTCCGACATTGAAACTCTTTTGAAAGAACAGGACGCCGGCGGACTCACAACATCTTTTGCTGATGATGCTGAAACCTTCAAACGTTCCGATTCGCTCCTTGTTTCCGCTCCTTCAGACACAGAAACCGATACGACGCTGGATATAGATGATCAGTTTCTGACTTTTGACGAACTTCAACTGGATCAGGAATAACTGAATCGAATAATGAAGAAAAACCCCTTTCAACTGATACGGCTGTCGAAGAAGAACCTGAAGAAGCTCAGCCTGCTCCCAAAAAAGGAATCAGTTCCCTGATGATTGTTGTACTCATTCTGGCAGTGATAGCCGGATTGATCTATGGAGGGTATGCCCTGCTAAACTCAAAAGGTGTTTCCATTCCTTTTATCAGTCCGCCGACTCCTTCCAAAGTTCAAGACCCTGGAAACTTCAAGATTAAACCATTTGATATCAGCAGCAGATTTATAGATAATACCAAGATCGGAAAATTGTTTATTATTATGGGAAAAGCCAAGAATGAATATTATTATGGGAAAAGCCAAGAATGAATATCCCGCAGCCCGCGGTGCTATACAGGTAATCGGAAAACTCTACACCAAGGATAAGGCCATGGCAAAAGCAGAAACCGTATTCTGCGGAAATATTCTTTCGGATATTGACCTGGCCAACGCTGAACAGCCAACCATCCAGGAACGACTCCAGAACCCATCCGGAGACAATGGCACCAACCTTAAAGTCGCACCCAACAATGACATTCCTTTTATGATCGTTTTTTCAAATCTTCCGGAGAACCTGGAAGAATTTACGCTGGAGGTCAAAGCTTCTGTTGCGAAATAACCTGTTTTTGCTTGACGAACAACTGACTATCTGTTATTCAAATTAAGTTTTCGGCGGTTTTCAGAAAGAGAGATTGTTTTTCTGAAACCATCAATTGGCGATGTAGCTCAGTTGGTCAGAGCATGCGGCTCATATCCGCAGTGTCCGGGGTTCAAATCCCTGCATCGCCACCAGAAAAAAGTAATCCGGATCTATTCCGGTCCAGTCCCAAACCCCGGGTCCTATAAAAGGATTTCGGGGTTTTTCTTTTTCTGAAGTAAAGTACTTACTGTCGCTCTGTTGACGGTTCATATTTGAGCTAAAACTCATCCCAGAGCTCCAGGACCCGCTTTCGGTTCATGTACAGGTAGTTGTATTGCATATCCGGATCATTACAAAAAACTTCCAATGTAATGGTGCCATCATAACCGCTTGCCTTCAATGCTTTCACCGCATTTTTCCAGTCAACGGTTCCCACGCCCAGTGGCATATGATCGTCGGCTCTGGAACGGTTGTCCGAGAAGTGGACATGCCGGATGTATTTCCCCAGTTCTTTGCAGAAAACCTCATGATTATCGAGGCCGAAGTTTGCGTGTCCGAAATCAAGATGCAGTTTTAATCCCGGTACTGCCGCCAGGATTTTTTTAAAAATGGAAACCCGGTCAAAAGGGGCTTTATAGTTTTCAAGAACCACCGTCAGGCCATGGGCTGCGGCCATTTTGACGATGGGTTTTAAGGACTCGATATTGAACGTGACCAGATCATTTCCAACGATGGGTTTCAAGGCTTCGATATTGAACGCGACCAAATCATTTCTCATAGCCGGTGGGCAAAAATAGCAGGGATGGATATTCATGATCCTGGCGCCCAAGGTGTAAAAAATTCTGGCGCATCTCTCCAGTTCAAACAGACAGGCATCCCGGACTCCCTGGACTGGATAGGCATGTGGCAGGCAGGGGTCGGTATGCCCAATGACGAATAGACCATAGGAGTCAAGGATCGGCCCCAAGCTGGCAACATCAATACTGGTGGCATAGGGACCTTCGATGGTCAAATCCAAAAAGTCGAAACGGGCTTTGCCGCAGGATGTCACCTCATCACAGACCGGTTTGGACGGGTTGTTCATGATGCCGATTTTCATAGTGCT
>JAPLJE010000720.1:4918-10657 GCA_026388755.1 Deltaproteobacteria bacterium
TTGCATAGTGCTCTTCCGTAAAACCGGAGACGTTTTGCAGTTCGCAGACCTGATCCCCATCACTCAAAATCCCTTCAAACCGGCCAAAAGGCTGGTGAAATTTGCTCACGATGAGGCCGGCTTGAATATTCGCCGAACGTTTGCCATCGGGCAGAAACCGGAGGTGGATCCGACCATCGTTGGATTCGATGTCCCAGGGTTTCAGAAGGTCCAGGTCGTCATACCGGAAATCCACAACGTCCGTCTTGACAACACGACCATTGACCCAAAATGCATTTTCCGTAAATCCCGTTTCGTTGACTCCCTGGACAAGGTTAAAGCCGATGCGCCTTCCTTCCTTGTCCATACCGCCACCGGATGCCCAGTTCCAGAACGTCTGGCGGGCCAGGTAGCCCAGCGTATAGTCCCGCACACCGAAAGATTCATCTTCCCGAATATCCCACGACACTCTTTTGTGGCGTACTTTCCCCCGGACCGGGATGCCTGCTTCCTTGTGGGTGTAGTTAAAGCCTTTCAGTCCCACCCGGGTCAGGCAGACAAGGGGTTGTTCATACTTGCGGAAAAAAAGGCTGACGGAAAGTTCTCCCTTGATGGACCCCTCGACGGTGATGGTTTCGGGATCGCTTGTCATATGGACCGCCGTTTTTCCGCTCTTGAAAGTGATTTCGCCTGTCCGTGACGTTCCCTCGAAAATCGCAGCGCCTCCGCCAGGGGTGAGGATATCATATTCGCTGATACTGGCGCTCCGGCGGTCAAAGAGATAAGCGAACAGATTACACATATAACCGAGGCGGACGATAGCCATGCCGAAGATGATGTCGTTGCTGCAAAAGCCAAGGTATTCCCATCGCTTGATCCGGTACTTCAAAATTCGATTCTTGGCAAATGATGCAGCATCTTTTGCGCCGTAGGGACGAAAATCATCCAGATTGAGGGATGTCAGGGGTCCACTGTAGATGCCGAAACGAGGCCGCCCATCGTTATTGATCAAGGCGCTTTCATTTGCTGGTTTCATCTTCCCCCTCCATGGTTTTGAATGTTCACCTTATCTTCTAACAAAATAAGGGAATGATATCAAAAAAATACCTGAAAAGACAAGAAAATATGTATTTGCAATAAAATATGGGAACACCATTAACCCTATGCCGCAACACAAGGGAATAACAGCTTTTTGTTTTTTGCCATAAACAAAATATCCCAAACCGATTGAACCAAATATTACTCCCCATATTAAAGTAGATGTACTGTTCATTTTCATTCTTTCATATTTAGGGTTCATCCCTGGCAATTGCGCGGTGATCAACCCCGCAGAAAAGTTTTTCGGGACCGTTCATCACCGATTTGCCGATAAGCCTTTGCACAGATGAGGGTCCTGAAGTGTATCGGGATAAATTGTTTGATCAATTGGTTAAAATATGGTTAATTCGGCTGTTCCTTACGCATGTAAACAATTGAAAGAGAGTTGCGATGAACGGTGCACAAGCGCTTTTAAAAAAATTGGTTGAAGCCGGCATTGAAATCTGTTTTGCCAATCCCGGAACTTCCGAGATGCATCTGGTGCTGGCAATCGGCAAAACTGATGCGGTTCGGCCCATTTTATGCCTGTTCGAAGGCGTTGCGACCGGCGCTGCCGACGGCTATGGCCGCATGGCCGATAAGCCTGCAATCACCCTGCTTCATATGGGTCCCGGCTTTGCCAACGGCATGGCCAACCTGCACAACGCCAAAAAAGCACACGTTCCCATCGTAAACATTGTCGGAGACCATGCCACCTATCACCAGAAATACGATTCACCCCTGACTTCCGACATCCCCGCACACGCAACGATCTGCTCCGATTGGACCCGCGTATCGAAATCGGCGGATGATCTGGCGGTTTCGGGTGCGTTAGCGGTTCAGGCATCCATGAAAGGTTCGGGGAAAGTCGCCACAATGATCGTGCCTGCCAATCATGCCTGGGAAGAAGCGCGTCAAACTCTGTCGCAGCCTTTGATACCGCCGCAGAAAGTGATCTTGCCGGCAACAATCGATGACATCGCAACCACATTGACCAATGGCAAGCATAGCGCGATCATCCTCGGGGGCCGCGCCCTCCGCGAAGAAGCGCTGGAAGCAGCCGGCCGGGTTGCGGATGCCACCGGCGCCATGCTTCTTTGCGAGACTTTTCCGACGCGCCTGCAACGTGGAGCCGGCCGGGTCAAGGTTGCCCGCATCCCCTATTTTGTTGAAACAGCGGTGGAATTCCTTCAAAGCTATGAACAATTCATTCTTGTAGGTGCCCAGATTCCGGTCGCCTTTTTTGCATACCCCGGAAAGCCCAGCCTGTTGACTCCCGAAGGGAGCAGTGTTAAAATACTGGCGACAGTTGACACCTGTACATTGACAGCTTTGAAGTCATTGGCCGATAAATTGAATGCAGCTCCGGAACCCAGGGAGCGACAGGTGCGTGTTGAACCGCCGGTACCCACCGGCGCAAGGACACCGCAGGCCATCGGAAAAAGTCTGAATATCTTGCTTCCGGAACAGGCGATTCTGTCAGATGAAGGCGTCACCTGCGGTTTTGATAGCTACATCTGCACTGAAAGCGCAGCACCCCACGACTGGTTAACCCTTACGGGTGGTGCAATCGGACAGGGATTGCCGCTCAGCCTCGGTGCTGCAGTGGCCTGCCCGAACCGAAAGGTGGTAGCATTGCAGGCGGACGGCAGCGCCATGTATACCGTACAGGCACTTTGGACAATGGCCAGGGAAAAAACAGATGTGACGGTCGTCTTGCTGAACAATCGCAGCTATGCCATTTTAAATATCGAAATGGCGCGTGTCGGCGCCGGTCAGCCCAATGACAAAATGCGGTCCATGCTGAATCTCTCCCCGCCTTTGATTGATTGGGTTCATATCGCTCAAGGCATGGGTGTGCGGGCCAGTCGCGCGCAAACAGCCGATGATTTTCATCAGCAATTTGCCGAAGCAATGAAAATGAAAGGACCTTGCCTGATCGAGGCAGTCATGAATATCTAGCGTAAAGAAGGCAATCACCCGGCAAATACCCCACCATTCATGCCGCACGCTCCACGTTGAATTCCTGATCCGCCAGTTTGACACCATCACCGGGATAAAGCTTACGACCCCGCCGAAATTCCACGGTACCGTTGACCCGCACCTGACCATCAGCAATGCGCAGCTTAGCTTCCCCGCCGGATGTGACAGCGTTTACCGCCTTAAGAAAGCTGTCCAGCTTGATGTAGGCAGTGCGAATACCGTACAAATGCCAAATGGCATAACCATTTTTCTCCTTTGTCAGCGCGTGAAGACGTGAAATCGCAAAATGATTCCGCATAAATGCGTTCGAAATACTATATTTCAGTCTGAAAAATAACAGGATTTCATTTCAACGGTCAATGGGTTTCCATCTGTCAGGCGTTGCGCCAACCCGTTTATTCTCGGCAGTTCGTACGCAAAAAAATACCGGGCCGTAAAGAGCTTCCCTTGATAAAAATCGGCTTCGGATGCGGAAAGTTCTTCTGCCTGAGCCTTCTGAAGCGATATGGATTGAAGCAGCCACTGCCAGGCAACCGTGACGATTCCGAAAAATTCCAGGTAAAGGGTGGCATCGGCCAGAAAGATTTCTAGCCCTTTTTCTTGTGCAACGGCCGCAAGCTGAAAGGTGACATCCTGAAGCTGTTTAACAGCCTTGTCCAACTGATCGGCCAGGGACAGCAGGCCAGGAAATTTGCGGGCCGTAT
The DNA here is from genome assembly GCA_026388755.1 of Deltaproteobacteria bacterium. Lineage (GTDB taxonomy): Bacteria > Desulfobacterota > Desulfobacteria > Desulfobacterales > Desulfatirhabdiaceae > RAAP-1. The sequence goes on from JAPLJE010000720.1 coordinate 8,662, forward strand.
TCATGGCGGACTGAATCTCTTCCATGAACAAGACAAATGCCTTGCCGTTTTCCATAACGACTTTTCTGCCCAGAAGATCCATACCCTGAATGCCGGTGGTTCCCTCGTGAATTGGATGAATGCGCATATCGCGAAAATGCTGTTCCACAGGAAAATCCTGGCAGTAACCGTAGCCACCGAAACACTGAATGCTCTGGCTGGTTGACTGAATGCCCATCTCCGATGCATAGGTTTTGGCGACAGGGGTGAGCAGTTCCAGCAGGAGACGGTACCGGTTCTTTTCCGGAGGCAAAACCACCCGGGTCATATCTTCGTATTGACTGCACTGCATAAGAAGAGAAAGCGAACCTTCAACCACGGCACGCTGAAACAGCAGCATCCGTTTGACATCGGGATGTTCGATAATGGGAACCTGGGGGGATGACGGGTCTTTTTCCGTAAGCTTTCGGCCCTGGGGTCTTTGTCTGCAGTAATTCAGGGCTGCATAATAAGCGGCTGAAGCAATGGACGCCGCCCCCAGTCCAACACCGATCCGCTCCTCGTTCATCATCTGGAACATGCAGGCCAGCCCCCGGTGCGGCTCGCCCAGAAGATACCCCCGGCAGTCATCCTTGTCGCCGATACTCAGTTCGGCAATCGGAGCCCCCCGATATCCCATTTTGTGGAAAATCTGGGAAACGGTAATGTCATTGAACGCCAGAATTCCGTCTGCATTCAGACGCATTTTGGGAACCGCAAATAGGGATATTCCCTTGGCTCCGGCAGGCGCCCCGTCGATCCGGGCCAGCATCAAGTGAACGATATTCTCCGCACCGTCATGATCGCCTGCGGAAATGAAGGTCTTTCGTCCGCGGATTTTATAAAAACCGTCGTCTGTAGGAAAGGCAGTGGTGGCAATATCGGTCAACGAACTGCCGGCCTGAGGTTCGGTCAGTGCCATGGTGCCCTGCCATTGCCCCGAAAACATTTTGCCGAGGAAGATTTTCCTTAACGTCTCATTGCCAAAGGAGTCGATCAGTCGGGCAGCTCCTGCGGTCAGGCCGGGATAGACGCCGGCTGAGTAGTTAGCTGCGAAAAACATTGCAAAACAGGCATTGGCGATCATGCTGGGCAACTGCTCACCGCCAGACTCGGCAGGAAATGTGGCGCTAATCCATCCCCCTTGGCCGAATTCCTTCATAATGCCGGCAACTGCAGGATGGACTTTCACCTGTCCGGCGACCAATTCGGGCGGATTTCGGTCCATCTCCTCAAAAATCGGATGCAGCAGGCGCGTGGACATCTTCATGGCCGCATCCAGCACCAAGTTGTACATTTTTTGATTGTGCTGAGAAAAATAGGGGTATTTAGAGAGCGAGAGTAAATCAAAGACTTCAAAAAGCAGAAACTTCACATTTCGAATACTGATAAACTTATCGGCCATACCCCCTGCCTGTTTCTGCCGCATCCTGAAAAAAATGCCGAATCATTTTGAAATTGTTTTTTTCAATTCTTCAATTTCATTTTTCAGATCATTGACTTCGTTGCGAGTGGCAATATCCGCTTTTTTAAGCAGGTCCTTGAACTTCGATTCTACCTTTTCTTCAAAATCCTTTTGGGCCTCTTTGGATTTTCTCTTGACGTTATCTAAAAAATCCTTGCCTTCATTTTCAGATATTTCCCCCTTTTTAACAATTTCCTTGACCCATTCTTCCAATTCATCTTTGGTTTTCATCGCAATACCAATACCCGTCAACATGGTTTTTTTAATGAAGTCCAGCATATCCGTTCTCCTTTTGGAAATGGGTTGCAGAAAAAGGCTAATGTTTATTTGAATTTACCCAGCACGGCGCTGGCGATGGTGTTTTTCTGAATTTCCTTGGTGCCTTCATAGATTTCGGTGATCTTGGCGTCGCGGTAGAAGCGTTCGACCTCGTATTCCGCCATGTATCCATATCCGCCCAGAAGCTGAATCGCCTCATCGGCCACTTCAACAGCCGTCCGGGCGGCATACATC
>JAPLJE010000189.1 GCA_026388755.1 Deltaproteobacteria bacterium
AAAACCGGATGAAACATCCTGTCGATATTGCTGCCGTCACCGGAACCGGACCTGGCGGCAGGATCACCAAGGGGGATGTCCTGCTGCATCTTGAAGCGGTGTCGGCTATTCCTGCCGGGCTCGCAGCCGGAGCCCCTTTGCAAGCGGCCATGAATGCGCCCCTTCATGAGACCAGTCATGATGCTGGGGATGAACCCACGACCCGCAAAACCCTGACCCCGATCCGTCAGCGGATTGCCGAAAGGCTGGTGCAGGTCAGGCAGCAGACGGCCATGCTCACCACGTTCAATGAAATCGATATGAGCCGGGTGATGGCGGTTCGAACCCTGTTTAAAGAAGTCTTTCAGAAAAAATACGGAGTATCCCTGGGTTTTATGAGTTTTTTCATCAAGGCCAGCATTGCCGCGCTTGAAGACTTTCCTGAGATCAATGCGTTTATCGACGCGAAGGACATTGTTTATCACCGTTACTATCATATCGGGATTGCTGTCGGCAGCGAGCGGGGACTGGTGGTACCGGTCCTTCGCCATGCGGATCGGATGGGGTTTGCGGATCTGGAAAAAGCCATTGCATCGGCAGTGGATAAAACCGCTTCCGGAAAGCTCGGCCTGGCCGAACTGGAAGGCGGCACGTTTACCATCAGTAACGGCGGCGTCTATGGCTCTCTTCTCAGCACCCCCATTTTAAATCCCCCGCAAAGCGGTATTCTGGGCATGCACAAGATCGAAAAGCGGCCGGTGGTGGTTGATGACGCCATCGTTATTCGCCCCATGATGTATGTGGCGCTCAGCTACGATCACCGCATTGTGGATGGCAGGGGCGCCGTCTCCTTCCTGAAACGGATCAAGGAATGCATCGAAGAACCCGAACGACTCATGATGGAGATTTGATCATGGCAGCAGAAAATACCTACGACCTGGTTGTCATCGGCAGCGGACCCGGCGGCTATACGGCTGCGGTTAAAGCCTCGGGGCTGGGAATGACGGTGGCCTGCGTGGACAAAGCACCGCGGCCGGGGGGCGTATGCCTGAATGTGGGCTGTATTCCCAGCAAGGCCCTTCTGGATTCCAGCGAAATTTATGCGATGGCAAAGAACGGGCTATCGGCTCACGGCATTCGGGTGGCGGATCTGACACTGGATCTTGCAGCCATGATGACCCGAAAAGACCAGGTGGTGGAAGCCCTGACCGGACAGGTGAGAAAGCTTCTGGAAGCCGGCCGCGTGACGCTTCTTCAGGGAACGGTCAGGGTCATGGACCCACATCGCGTTGAAGTTGTCGGCAGCGATGGCGGCATCCGCATTCTTGACGCAAAATACATTCTGCTGGCAACCGGCAGCGTTCCGGTCACGGTTCCGGGCCTGGAATTTGACGAAGACCGGATTGTCACCTCCACCGGCGCACTGAATTTCTCCGAGGTTCCCAAAACACTGGGGATTATCGGGGGGGGCTATATCGGCCTGGAACTGGGCTCTGTCTGGCAGCGCCTGGGCGCAAAGGTCACGGTCATCGAAATGCTGCCCCAGATTGCCGCAAGCCTGGATGGCCAGATCAGCCGGACCTTAAAGCGTATCCTCGACAAACAGGGAATGGCGTTTCGCCTTAAAACCACCGTGACCCATGCCGAGGTATTCGAAGGCGGGGTGAAGCTGACCCTTGAA
>JAPLJE010000669.1 GCA_026388755.1 Deltaproteobacteria bacterium
ATTTCCTCCTCTTGAACGATTAGCAAATCGAAAAAGTAACATTTTTCTTTGGATTTATGTCAGATTTAATAATATGTTAATTTTCCCTGAAGAGAAGTTCAGGGTGGGTAGTTCACTATATCCATCAATCCATGAGACTGGAATAGGTTTTGACATAATAATAACCGGACATTGAAAGAATATAAATTATATCTTTATCGTTCGCCAATTTGTAAAACAATTTATCAACGTCTATTTTTGGAACGAAATTAAAAAGCAGTATTATTCAATATTAATTAATACCAGATTTATGAGCAGTTTCATAAGCGCCTCGATCGGGCGAAAGTTTTTAATGAGCATCACGGGTCTCTTCCTGATCTCATTTCTCTGCATCCACCTCACTTTGAACCTGTTTCTTACCTTCGACGATTCCGGACAACTATTTAACCTTGCCGCTCATTTTATGGCTACCAATCCTCTCATCCGGATTATGGAGCCAATATTGGCAATTGGGTTTGTGGTTCACATTATCTGGTCGGGTTGGATTACCCTCGAAAACATGCGGGCACGTCCGCAAAACTATGCTTACGGCGACCAATTGCTGAAATGGTGGGAGCCTGCCAAAAACATGTTTATCCTGGGTGGTATGATCTTGATTTTTTTGGTGATTCATATTACAAACTTTTATATCAAGATGAAATGGTCAGGTGACCCGCTTTTGAAAGAAGTAATTGTTGGCGGTGTGGAAATGCACAATGCATATGCCCTGGTGAGCAATCTTTTCCTAAGCCGCGTGTATGACCTGCTCTATATTGTCGGAGGAATCCTGGTAGGCCTCCATATCAGTCATGGATTCTGGAGCGCTTTTCAAACGATTGGTTTCACCAACCAGATTTGGCTCAAGAGGCTTAAATTTCTGGCCATTGCGTTAGGGATCCTATTCGCAGCAGGATTTTCCTGCATTCCGATTTACTTTATGATTAAATTCTAACTGAACTTCAAAGTTTCAAGATATGAGCGATCTGAATTCAAAAATACCTTCCGGACCCATTGGAGAAAAATGGACCAACCACAAGGCAAAAATTAAAGTTGTAAGTCCGGCAAACAAGCGTAAACTGGATGTTATTGTTGTAGGTACCGGTTTAGCCGGTGCTTCTGCCGCTGCATCACTTTCAGAACTGGGATACAATGTAACTGCTATCTGTTACCAGGACAGCCCCAGAAGGGCACACTCAATAGCCGCACAGGGCGGAATCAATGCGGCCAAGAACTACCCGAACGACGGCGACAGCATCTACCGCCTCTTTTACGATACCATCAAGGGGGGTGACTACCGGGCACGCGAATCGAATGTTTACCGCCTGGCGGAGGTCAGCAACAACATCATCGACCAGTGTGTGGCACAGGGTGTTCCCTTTGCACGCGAATATGGCGGATCGCTCGAGAACCGCTCCTTCGGCGGGGCGCTCGTCTCGCGTACCTTCTTCGCCCGCGGACAAACCGGGCAGCAGCTGCTGCTGGGCGCTTACGGTGCCCTCAGCCGCCAGCTCAAGCTGGGAACGGTGACGCTTTACAATCGCCACGAGATGCAGGAGCTTGTGGTCATCGACGGAAAAGCCCGCGGCATCATCGCCCGCGACCTGGTGACCGGAAAGCTGGAACGCCATTTCGGCCATGCCGTGGTCTTTGCCACCGGCGGTTACGGCAACGTCTTCTACCTCTCCACCAACGCCATGGGGTCGAATGTCAGCGCCTGCTGGCAGGTCTTCAAAAAAGGAGCCTACTTCGCCAACCCCTGCTTCACGCAGATCCATCCCACCTGCATCCCCGTGCACGGCGACTACCAGTCGAAACTCACGCTGATGAGCGAGAGCCTCCGCAACGACGGCCGCATCTGGGTTCCGAAAAACAAGGAAGATGCCGAGAAGCACCGCAAACGCCTCATCAAGGCAAAAGACATTAAAGAGGAAGACCGCGACTATTACCTGGAAAGAAGGTATCCCGCCTACGGGAACCTCGTTCCCCGCGATGTGGCTTCCCGCGCCGCCAAGGAACGCTGCGATGCCGGTTATGGCGTCGGGGATACCGGCCTGGCCGTGTTCCTCGACTTCGAAGCCTCCATCAAACGTCTTGGGAAACAGGTTATCGAAGAACGCTACGGCAACCTTTTCCAGATGTATGAAAAGATCGTGGATGAGAACCCTTACGAAAACCCGATGATGATCTACCCGGCCGTGCATTA
>JAPLJE010000030.1 GCA_026388755.1 Deltaproteobacteria bacterium
CGATCGACCGGTTCTTGAATTGTCTCCGGAAGACGAAAAGCTGCTGACGGCATATGAATGGCCGGGCAATATCCGTGAATTGAAGAATATGATCGAGCGGGGTGTGATCTTATCGCAGGGCAGCAGCCTTAAACTCGATTTTCCGATGCGACGGGACCGATCCACGGTAGATCCTTTCAGTGATCGACCGTCTCTTGACGAAATTCAGCGCCGTTATATCAGGTATGTCATCGCACAGTCGGGAGGGAAGATCCGCGGTCCAGGGGGAGCGGCAGAAATACTTGAAATGAAACGGACCAGCCTGTACACACGGATGAAAGCCTTGGGGATGAAAAAATGAATCAAGTGATTGGAATCTAGAGAGTACCACAAAAAAAACAAACTTATCGCTGTTTCGAATGAGTACGGTTACACATACTTGCATATATTCTTGAGTTCGGCCTTCCTAAACAATACAAAAGGTATCATTGATTCTCCTGACCCGTTCATCCAAAAGGACCCTACGATAAAGTTGCGATGCCTGTCAAACAAATTGACGCATTCCGAATAGGTGGCCCTGGGCGGGGAGCGGTTCTTTTCGACCCATACAAAAACCCATGCGCCACTGCCCGAAATCATTGCCAGCGCGACTACAGGAGGCCGTCGTTGGAAGAACCTGCATCCCTATCTGGAAATCAGGCTGAAAAATTTCCAGGAGGGTCCGGCACAATTCCTGAACAAAATGCGTCGGACCCGTCCGAAAGGATTGACCTGACCAGAAAGGATTGAGACGATGAGCGCTTTGATATGCAAAGCAGCGCAAATACGGCGCCGATTCTACGGATTGTCAGGAAATTCCGCGGCGCCGGGACAATGCCCTTGCGGCGCAAAGGCGCATTGAAGTCCGGATGGGTCGCGCCATTCATGGCCTATAATGATTTTTCGGGAATTCCGCAGATTTTTCTTGTTTCATTCCCCCGGATTGATTTATTAATCAAAAGGCAGGGGCGGCGGGACTTTTGCGCGCTCAGCACTCCCGTAAATCGATTTTCAAGCAAGGGATTTATTAGACTGTCATGACGCAAAGTAAAGAAGGTCCGTTTTTTATCCGATCGAAAATATGGTTCGAAGACGATTCGGGAGAGGTGATCTTTGGCCTGGGGCGTCTTAAAATGCTGGAAGCCATTGAGCGCCAGGGCTCTATTCAGGCGGCTGCAAAAGAGCTGAAAATGAGCTACCGGGCCTTATGGGGAAGAATAACGGCCACGGAAAACCGGATGGGCCGGCAGCTTCTGACCCGGAACATTGGTGGTGCCGCCGGCGGCGGTTCTCAGCTGACCCCTTTTGCAAAAATTCTCTTGGAGAATTTCCGGGACATTCACCGGCGCATCGCCCTGGAATCGGACCGGCTGTTTCAGGAGGAAATCCTATCCAAAATCACTCAAACAGACGGCTGACAGGCGCTCGTACTTCATAGACGGTATCTGAACACCGGCATGAAATTCCGGGTCATTTCAATCTTGATTATTCCCGGAAAAAATGTTGCCTCTCTATTTATGTCATTATTGACATAACGAATCGGTTCCGCTATCTTCTATCTACAAAAAGAAAAAACTGCTTTCAACTTTTATTGCATCATCCTTTAATCTAACTGACACGAACCGGAACTTTTCATGGACAGTTCTCTGATCACGGATTCTGGATTACGGCCGACGTTGCAGCCGAACAGTTTTTCGAATGAACAGCTCATCGAGCAAATCGGTGTCCTGGCGGATCAGGCTCTGTTCAAGGGAAAGGTGGCTATCCTCGATGATGCGGCGAAACTGGCCACGCGGGTGGACACGCAGAGCCTGAGCCAATACCAATTGGCGATCTTTCACTATCATGTGTCCAATGTCTGGGGAAATTCATTCAAACTGTTGCCGGATGATCAGAAACTGGAGCGTATCTGGGAACAGCCTGAAATTGAAAAGCAATTGAATTCATTCAAACTCCTGCCGGATGATCAGAAACAGGAGCGTATCTGGGAACAGCCTGAAATTGAAAAGCAATTGATTCATAACCGACTGGCGGTCACTGCCCTGGAAGCTGCAGACAGCGCCAGCCCGCTTCCGATGGTTTGCGCCATCTACACCAATCTGGCCAATACGCTTTTTCAGATCGGCCGTTTTGTGGAAGCTCTGGAATATTGGGACAGAGCCCTTGTTTTAAGGCCGGATTTTGGCATGGCCATGGCAAACAAAGGTTATAGCCTCCAGCATTATGCCCATTTGCTTCATGATGAAGGCCACGCAATGATTTTTTTGCTTCAATCCCGGGAAATGCTGCGTCAAGCCTTGAAACTGGAAATCGATCCCCATGTCCGGCCGTTTTTTAAAGATCACCTCAAATCCTTGAATCGGATATTGTATCCATATAACAACAAGAAATTCCTGACCCCCGCCCGAGAATGTTCTGAAAAAGTTGATGGCGAAACCGCTTTCCGGAACTGGCGGCTGCAAAACCGGTTGTACTTGAATCCGCTGAATGATTTGGGATCATTCATGGAAGCGGCTTCGGATGCCCTGATGACGCTGCCTCTGGAGACAGACCCGTCGAAACCCTTTCGACTGCACGACTACCTCACGCTTTTAAAACAGGAATTCATCTGCGCCAGACAGCTCTGTTTCGAAGCCATGCAATCCCTCCCGGATTCAGATGCCGCCTCTTGTGGTGCGATCTTGCCGGTATCTGAAAAAGCGGTCTGTGATTTATCTGATGAAAAACTCAAAATTGCCTTTCGCATGGCCTATTCCCTGTTTGATAAAATCGCCTTCTTCCTGAAAAAATACTTCCGCTTGCCGGTTTCGGAACAACGGGTGAATTTTCGAACCCTGTGGTACCCGGAGGGCA
>JAPLJE010000444.1 GCA_026388755.1 Deltaproteobacteria bacterium
AACATCCTGCTTGCGACCAGCGAGAACGGCACCCCGATTCGCGTCAAGGATGTCGGACAGGTGACCATCGGACCCGACCAGCGGCGGGGAGTCACCGACCTGGATGGCACCGGAGAAGTCGTCTCCGGCATCGTGGTCATGCGGCAAGGACAAAACGCCCTGGATGTCATTGGCCGCGTCAAGGCAAAAATCAGGGAAATCGCGCCGGGGCTGCCCTCCGGTGTCCAGGTGGTTCCCATCTATGACCGGTCGGAGCTGATCCTTCGCGCTATCGACAACCTGAAGTCCACCCTGACGGAAGTCATCCTGACCGTTGCGATGGTGATCTTTCTCTTTCTCTGGCATATCCCCAGTGCCGTTATTCCGGTGATCACCATTCCAATCGCCGTCCTGCTGGCTTTTATTCCCTTCCGGCTGATGGGTCTAACCGCCAACATCATGTCGCTGGGCGGCATTGCCATCGCCATCGGCGCCATGGTGGATGCGGCCATCGTGGTGGTCGAGCAGACCCATAAAAAGCTGGAGGAATGGGAGCGAAACGGACGGCACGAGGATTACCGGACGGTTGTCATCAGTGCCGTCAAACAGGTTGCCGGCCCCAGTTTCTTTGCCATGCTGGTGATTGCCGTCTCTTTTCTGCCGATCCTGACGCTTGAAGCCCAGGAAGGCCGCCTTTTTAAACCTCTGGCCTACACCAAGACCCTTTCCATGTTTATCGCCGCCTTGCTGGCGATCACCCTGGATCCGGCGTTGCGGCTGTTTTTCACCCGGCTTCGGAACTTTGACTTCCGGCCCCGCTGGCTCTGCAGGGCCACAAACGCCGTGCTCGTGGGAACCATCCATTCCGAAGAAAAGCATCCGATCAGCCGGGTGCTGATTCGTCTCTACCAACCCGTTGCCGAGTGGACCCTGCGCTGGAAATGGGCCGTGATAGCATCGGCCCTTGCCATGGTGATCGTAACCATTCCGGTTTTTCAGAAACTGGGCTCGGAATTCATGCCCCCGCTCGATGAAGGCTCCATCCTCTATATGCCGTCGACCCTGCCGGGCATTTCCATCGCCGAAGTGCAGAAACTGCTTCAGGCCACGGACCGGATTATCAAGTCGTTTCCGGAAGTGGACCGGGTTCTGGGAAAAGCCGGCCGAGCCGAGACCTCCACGGCCCCGGCCCCGCTGTCCATGCTGGAAACCGTGATCATCCTGCATCCCAGGGAGCAATGGCGGCCGGTGGACACCTGGTATTCAGCCTGGGCCCCCGAATGGATCAAGGGACTGTTGCGCCGCTTTGTCTCCGATCGCATCTCTCAGGAACAACTGATCACCCAAATGAATGATGCCCTGAGGCTTCCCGGACTTGCCAGCGGCTGGACCATGCCGATCAAGGGCCGGATCGACATGCTCACCACCGGCATTCGCACCCCGGTCGGGCTGAAGATCTCGGGGGCTGACCTCGGAACCATCGAAGCCATCGGATCTCAAATCGAAGCCCTTCTGCCGTCGGTCAAAGGAACCCGCAGCGTATTTGCGGAACGCACGGGCAGCGGTTATTTTCTTGATTTCAAGTGGAATCGGGAGCAACTGGCCTTATCCGGCCTGAATCTGGAAGATGCCCAGACAGCGGTTCAAAACGCGATCGGCGGAGAAACCGTGCCCCCGACCGTCGAAGGCCGCGAGCGCTATCCGGTCAATGTGCGCTATCTGCGCGATTACCGGGGCGATCTTCAGGCCCTCGGCCGGGTATTGGTTTCAGCCCCTGGCGGGCAGAGACAGATCCCCATCGGCCAGCTGGCCGATATCCAGGTCACCACCGGGCCGTCCATGATCCGAAATGAAGACGGCCTGCTGACCGGCTATGTTTATGTGGACATGGCCGGACGGGATCCGAGCAGCTACATCGAAGAAGCCGGAACCCTGATCCGGAATAAGGTGAAACTGCCGCCGGGATATGCCGTTTCCTGGAGTGGTCAGTACGAAGCGATGCAGCGTGTGAAGGAGCGACTGGTGGTGGTTCTGCCCCTTACCCTTTTTCTGATTTTTCTATTGCTTTATCTGAACACTCGCTCGGCGATCAAGACGGGCTTGGTGCTGCTTGCAGTCCCGTTTTCCGCCATTGGTGCAGTTTGGTTGCTTTATCTGCTGGATTATAATATGAGTATCGGAGTCTGGGTGGGATTGATCGCGCTTCTGGGAGTGGACGCGGAAACCGGCGTCTTCATGCTCTTATACCTGGATATTGCGTATGAACAGGCCAAAAAGGAAGGCCGGATGCGCAGTCTGGCTGAGCTGAGAAGCGCCATTTTGGAGGGGGCTGTCAAGCGGATTCGTCCCAAATTCATGACCACAGCCACGATGTTTCTGGGACTGGCGCCGATCATGTGGTCCATCGGCACAGGCTCCGATGTCATGAAACGCATCGCCGCGCCCATGATCGGAGGGATCTTTACCTCATTTTTGCTGGAACTTTTGGTTTATCCGGCAATTTACGAAATCTGGAAATGGCATTTTGAGGTCAAAAAACAGTTGATTCGTGTCGATGAGCTTGCGCCTGATTTGAGCCTGGGACAGGACTGATGCAGCAAAGAAAATCAGATCTCTTTTTTATTTACCTCTTGGCGGGGACGATTCTGTTCGGCCTGATGTTCGTTCATGCCAGAGTCCGGGAACATCTTGACCTGCCGCTACTGAACGAACGGAGTGAGATTGTCAGGGTGCTGGGGCTGACCGATCTGTGCCTTTTTACCGAGGCCCGCTACACCCGCCATCCCAGCTTGGCCGACATGGGCACGCCTTTTCAGGACCACCCGATGTCCCTGGAGCATTTCCCCTCCGGCGCCATTGTGCCGGTGCCCCCTCATCTGAAACAACAGGCGCGGAATTAGAGATGATGAGCGCCATCGAAAAACAGCGGCATATTATCGACTTTATGCTCTCTTCCCTCTGGCGGAGAAAAGGAAAGAACCTCTCCCTGGTTGTGGTTTACACTTTCGTGATCTTCCTCTTGGCCTCGGTCATGTTCTTTGCGCATGCAATCAAAAAAGAAGCTGCGCTGATCCTTCGGGAGGCCCCCGAGATCATGGTCCAACGGCTGGTGGCGGGCAGACAGGGTTTTATTCCGGAAAGTTATATCGATTCCATCAAGCAGATCAAGGGGGTGCAATCGGTTACGCCGCGTCTGTGGGGGTACTACTACGACAGCCAAAGGGGCGCCAATTATACCCTGATGGTAAATGCGGATTTAAAAGACCGGTCGGGAGAGATCCTCATCGGCAAGGGGGTCACGCTCCGGCGGGCAACAACAGGGGAACACATCACCCGGAAGAACGACAGCATTCCCTTCAAAACCTACGATGGGTCCTACCTGATGTTACAGGTAAAGGGAATCCTCCCCTCCGCGTCGGAGCTGGTCACCTCGGATTTGGTCCTGGTTTCGGAAGTAGACTTTGTAAAGATCTTTTCCATTCCCAAGGGTCAGGCCACGGATCTGGTTCTTCAGGTCAGAAACGACAAGGAATTATCCACCATCGCCGCCAAGATTACGCAACTCCATCCAGATACCCGGCCGATCCTGAGAAATGAGATTTTGCGGACGTATGATGCGATTTTCGACTGGCGCGCGGGGGTGATTATCGTGATCCTGGCAGGGGCCTTTTTTGCCTTTATCATTCTGGCATGGGACAAGGCAACAGGATTGAGCGCGGAGGAAAAAAGAGAGATCGGCGTCCTGAAGGCGATCGGATGGGAAACCTCGGATATTCTGCTGATGAAATTCTGGGAAGGTGCGGCCGTGTCCCTTTCGGCGTTTTTAATGGGAATTCTGTCGGCTTATCTGCATATTTTTTTTACATCATCCGCCCTGTTTGCGCCCGTGCTGAAAGGCTGGTCGGTCGCCGTTTATCAGCCCCTACGAGATCGCCATCCTGTTCTTTCTAACAGTCATTCCCTATACCGTGGCAACCATTGTGCCGTCCTGGAGATCTGCAACGATTGACCCGGATTCGGTCATGAGGACATAACCCGCATGATCCAGCTCCAGAATATCCGCAAGGTCTTCAACGCTGGCAAGCCCAACGAATTCGTGGCCATCCAAGGCGTGGACCTTTCTATCGATTCCCGGAAGGCGACAGTCCTCAAAGGGCCGAGCGGGTCGGGGAAAACCACGCTCTTAAGCATATTGGGGTGTATGGCCAGGCCCACATCGGGCAGAATCACGCTGAAGGAACGGGAAATCACCAGCCTTCCGGAGCGGTTTCTGACGGATATCCGGCGAAAGACCTTCGGCTTCATGTTTCAGCAGTTCCATCTCATCAAGGGCATTACGGCCCTTGAGAATGTGATGATTCCAGCCTATCCGGGTGGTGAAAAGCATGCCGCTTTGCAAAAAAGGGCGACCGGGTTGCTCGATCTATTGAATCTTTCGCACAAAACATCCGCTAAAGTGGAGTGGCTTTCGGGCGGAGAGGCCCAGAGAATCGCCATTGCCAGAGCCCTGATCAATGACCCGGCTATCATCATCGCCGATGAGCCGACCGCGCATCTGGATACCCATCTCTCAAGGGAATTCATGGAAATCATGCGGCAGCTTAAAGAACAGGGGAAAACCCTTCTGATCGCCAGCCATGATCCCATAGTATATGAATCGGATGTCATCGACAGGATCATCGACATGCGGGATGGAAAAATCGTCTCCTCAGGAGATGATGGCCCATGACGTTTCATCCCGGCATTCTGGCGCTTCTTCTGGGTTCGGCCCTGACGACTTCCATGCTGTGTTACTGTGCATACGAAGGTGCGCGGATCATCCGGAACTGGGATATCCGAAGCGGAAGCGAACTGCAACTGGAGCTTGAACGGGGAACCTATCTCATCTCCATGGTAATGAGCTATGCACTGGGATTTCAGCTTCTTTCGCTGTTTCTGTTTATCTATACGGCCGATTCACTGAGTCCTCTGTTTGTCGGCGCCATGTGTGCGGCTGGAAGCCTCAAGGTCAATGGATTCGGTTACCCCGCCCTTATTTTGAAAATTACCGATTTTCTTCTTGCCGGTATGTGGCTGATCGTAAACTTCACCGACAACAAAGCCAATGATTACCCGCTGATCAAAATAAAATACGGATTGCTGATCTTGATTACACCCTTTCTGGTTGCCGAAACGCTTGTCCAGGGGGCTTACCTGCTCGGCCTCAAGCCGGATATCATCACTTCCTGCTGCGGAACGATTTTTACAACGGATACCAATACGATCATATCCGGACTCATCGGCCTTCCCCGCGCCCTGTCTCAGACGGCATTTTACTTTAGCGTGGCAATCACCATTTCGCTGGGGCTGGTTTTCTTCCTGAAAGGAAAAGGCGGTTATTTATTTTCGATATCGACGCTGATGAGTTTCCTGATTGCCATTGTCGCGCTCATTTCGTTTATCAGCGTGTATTTCTATGAACTGCCCACGCACCACTGCCCGTTCTGCATCCTGCACCCGGAGTACGGATATGTGGGATATCTCCTTTACATGACGCTTCTTGCAGGTGCGGTATCCGGATTGGGCCTCGGCGCCATCATGCCTTTTCGTAAAATCAATAGCCTTGCCGAAATTCTGCCCCGCATTCAAAGAAAACTTGCCTTGATATCGATCCTGTCCTATGCCGCTTTCATGCTGATATCCGGATACGGCATTCTGTTTTCGCACCTGAGCCTGGCGGCGTATTAAGGCTCTCATCATCAATCACCTTGACTGACCCATCGATCCGTTACCGGAACACTTGTCCGCACCCTTCTGATGTCAAGATAAAGATTTGACCCCTTTTTTTTGATAAGCCTGATAGGTCTGCCGAAGTCCTTCCGACAGCGGAATGCCGGGTTTCCACCCCAAGCGGTTTAAGACAGAGACATCCAGAAGCTTTTGAGGCGTTCCATCGGGCTGGGTGTGGTCCCAGACCACCCTGCCCGAATACCCGGTCACGGCTTGAACTTTTTCCGACAGCTCACGAATGGTTAAATCCTCGCCGGTTCCAATGTTGATATGGGAAATTTGTCCGTTCTGCGTTGCCTGGTCATAGCGGCTGTCCTCGAGTTGCATGATAAATACCGACCCGGATGCCATATCATCCACATGGAGAAACTCTCGCCGGGCCGTGCCGGTTCCCCACAGTTGAACAACCGGAGAGTTGGAGCCGGCAGGTTTTATATCCTTCCCCTCTAAAATGCCCGTCCCATATTGAAAGGGAATACCCAGATGCGTTCGAAATGAATCCGGAATCGGTCCAAAGACAGATTCGTCTTTCCGGATAGCATCCCAGTTGCTTTCTGCCACCAGCCTGGCCAGGTGAAATTTTCGAATCAGCGCCGGTAGAACATGGGAGTTATTCAGGTCATAGGAATCGTTCGGGCCATAGAGATTGGTGGGCATGACGCAGCGATACCGGGTTCCATGCTGGCGGTTATAGGACTGACACAGCTCAATTCCGGCAATTTTGGCAATGGCATAGGGCTGGTTGGTGGGTTCAAGAACGCCGGAAAGCAGATACGCCTCTTTCATGGGCTGAGGCGCGTGTTTCGGGTAAATGCAGGAGCTTCCCAGAAACAGCAGGCGCCGGACGCCTGCACTGAAAGCCTCATGAATCACATTGCATTCGATCATCAGGTTCTGATAGATGAAATCCGCCCGATAGGTATTATTGGCAAGAATCCCGCCGACTTTTGCAGCCGCAAGAACGACATAATCAATGGGTTCGGACCGAAAAAAATGGCGCACAGCCTGTTGATCCATCAAGTCCAGTTCCCGGCGAGTCCGGGTAATCAGGCGTTGATACCCGCCGGCCTTCAGAAATCGCACAATCGCCGATCCCACCATGCCGCGATGGCCTGCAACATAAATCCGTGAATTCAGTGTCAAAGGGGGTACGGGGAACATTACACCCTCCTATTTTTATAAAGAATCATGGAAAGAGGGATTGTCCACAGCTTATCGCCCAGATAACCCGCTGCATCTTTTCTATAAATATTTCACGCGTAAACAGTCTGGCCCGCGTTTCACAGGCCGATCGCATTTCCAGTGCCCGCTTCGGAGTCAAGTCGTGAACAGCGGCCATTATCGCATCGACTGTCGGCGGCGGCTTAAGCAGAATACCGGTCTGATTCGGTACAACCGTTTCCAGCAATCCACCCTCGGCTACACCGATTACCGGTTTTCCTGCGGCCATTGACTCCACCGGAGACATGCCAAAGTCTTCATCCATGGGGATATAAATGGCAGCGATGGCATTTCCGATCCACCGACACAATTGCGCTTCCGTCTGCCAGCCGGTAAAATGAATGTTGGGTGCATCGGAAGCAAGTCTTTTCAACCGTTCCATCTCCGATCCGCTGGATGTCACCTCCAATTTCTTTTCAGGCATTTGTCTAAAGGCTTTGACGATAAGATCGACCCGTTTGAAATTTTCCAGCCTGGCCAGAGACACATAATAGTCTTTTTGCCCCATCCAGCAAAACCGTTCCGTATCCACCGGCGGATGAATCACGATTGCCGTCCGCC
>JAPLJE010000275.1 GCA_026388755.1 Deltaproteobacteria bacterium
ACTGAAGATGCTTTTTGCGAACATGACCGATCTCATGGGCCACAACCGCATCCACCTCTTCGGGACTGAGGAACTCCAGCAGGGCTTCGGTGATCATTAGATACCGGAAGGGTCTGATCAGCCCCATAACCCCGGCCGTAATCATCCGGCCGCCCAGAATCGGCCAATACACAATATTGGCAAACGTAAACCCGGCACGCCTGCACAGGTCTTCAATCCTATGCCGAACCGGCCCCATCTCAAGGGGTCTGCACCGCCAGAATTTTTGAATCATGGCCGGCCCGGTAAGCGCGACAGCAATCAGAAAAAAGAGAAAAAACAGGATCTGGCCCGTGGACGTTGCCAGCAGTTTCTTGGGCAGCTCAAAAGGAAGTGCCTGAAGGAGATCGGATGTGCCGGAAATCAACAGCCAGGGCAACACCACGGGAATACTGAAGGATATTTGCGACGAAACATAAGCGCGAAGGGAAATTCCGTTCCGGTAGAGTTTTTCATAAGGGAACCAGGCACAGACCCAGACGATGGCCATGTACAGGAGAAAAAGACAGAGGCAGATCAGGCCATCAAGCGTTGGAAAGCTCGATACAAAGGGAAGCCGGGCAGTATACGTTGTCAGATTCAGGCCATAGATGCTGCAGGTAAAAAAACCGATTGCCAGAATCGAGTGGCGGGTCAGGGTGGAACTGAACCGGTGATCCAGTTGGATAAAACTCTCCCGCCCGATCCGCTTTTCAATGTCGCGAAACTGGATCCGGGCAAAGGCGGCAAAAATCGCGATCAGAAACAGTGCCAGCAATGCGGCGTCCATTGCCTGGAAATTGGGCTGATCCGGCGGATAATACGTCGTATAGATCAGAAGGGCGATGATCAGATAAATGAAGTTTGCAAACACGATCAGCCTTTCCGGCGGTCAGGGGGAGAATAATAGCGCTCTTTTTCGCTGTAAATGCATCCGCAATACTGCTGCCGATACAGGCCCAGGCGTTTTGAAGTTTCAATGCCGTACTTCCAGCCGCTTCGGAAATCCCGATAATAAAAGGGAATCCCCACGGTTTTTCCCACGGATTCGCCGATGGCCCGGATCATCTCATGGTTTTGAAATCTGCTGTACAAAAGAGAGGATGAAAAGGAATCGAATTTTCCTTTACCGGCCAGCCGGGCCGTGGTTGTAAGCCGGTCATGGTAACAGATTTCACATCGGCTGGATTCCCGAAAAACAGACCGCTGCAGAAAGCCTTCCAGGTCGTAGCCATCCTGAAAGATGACCTTGAAATCAATCGATTCGGCAAAGGCAGCCAAAGTTTGCTGACGTTTGAGACATTCGGTGTAAGGATGAATGTTGTGGCGGTAAAAATAACCCATTACATCGACACCGTCTTTTCGCAGCGTTTCGATGGGATAAATCGCGCAGGGCGCGCAGCAGGTATGAAGCAACAGCCTCACTGTCTTTCTCCGAAAATCTCCGTTCCGATTCGAACCAGTGTGGCCCCTTCTTCGATGGCCACCTCAAAGTCTCCGGTCATTCCCATGGAAAGCTCATCCAGGCGGATGCCGCTGATGCCCGGTTTGTCAAGCGAATCCCGAAGCTCCCGTAGCCCTCTGAAATAAGGCCTGACCCTTTCGGGCGCATCAAAAAACGGCGGAATCACCATCAACCCCCGTACCGAAAGATTGGGAAAAACGGCAAGGCTTCGAATCAGCGTATCCGCCGATTCCGCGTCAATCCCGGATTTGGAGACCTCCTTACCGATATTGACCTGAATCAGAATATTTTGAACCTTTCCGATTTTTCGGGCTTCCCGGTCCAGCTCCGCTGCCAGGTGAAGCGAGTCGACCGTATGAATGAGATCGAAGAGTTTTACGGCGTATTTGGCTTTGTTGGTTTGAAGATGGCCGATAAAATGCCAGGAAACCGGATATTCCGCCAGAATCCCGCACTTCTCCCGTGTTTCCTGAATATAGTTTTCCCCAAAAAGGACAGCCCCTGCCAGAATGGCCACCCTAACGGTTTCAGCGCTCATGGTCTTGGTGACACAGACCAGGCGGACGGCTTTGGGGTCTCTGCCGCACCGGGCGCAGGTTTCCGCGATTCGTTGCTGAACGGTCTTCAGATTCCGGGGGATTTCAAGATTCAACTGGCCTTCATCCTTCATTTTTCATGCGAAGCCCTTCCGAGCCGCGGACTCCGGGTCTGAATTCCACGATCCCTTCCCGGGCCAGGCATTCCACGACTTCGCAAACCGGAAGTCCCACCACATTGCTGTAGGATCCATAAATATGTTTGATCATGAAGGCGCCCAGGCCCTGGGCCGCATAGGCGCCGGCCTTGTCAAAAGGCTCGCTCGTGTGTACATACCACTCGATTTCATCCGGAGTCAGGATCTTGAAGCGGACATCGGTCGACACGACTTCAGCATGGAGACGGTTTCCCGCAAGGCGGCACAGGCAGAATCCCGTCAGAACCCGATGCACCCTGCCGCTTAATGTCGAAAGCATGGAGTGGGCTTCGGCTTTGGAAGCGGGCTTGCCGAGGATGGTATCGTCAACCACCACAATGGTGTCCGCACCGATCACCCAGCTGTGGGGATGCTGCTCCGACACGACCCTGGCCTTGGCCTGCGCCAGGATTCGGACAAAATCATCCGGACTTGTCTCAGGGATGGCGGATTCATCAAAACTACTGGGAATGACGATAAACTCCACGCCGGCCTGTTTCAGCAGATACCGCCTGCGGGGCGATTTGGATGCCAGAATGAGAAATGGGAAATCAGCCAGGGTCATGGAGATAATGAGGCAGTCTTTCTTTACAAATCCAGTTGTTTTCTGAGATTAATAAAATTGCTTCGGTCAAATCCGAGGGTTTTGAAAAAGGAGAGTAAATCCGTCGAATCCCATCGTACCGTCGTATAGATGTCTTTAATGCCCTGGAACTTGCAAAACTTAAATCCTTCTTCCGCCAGCCTTTCGCCGATCCGCTGCCCCATGAACCGGGGGTGAACCCCCAACAGAGATATCCATGCACTGCGTTTGATGCCGAAAAATCCCGAAAGAATGGAGATAATCAGATATCCCACGACCTGGCCTTCCCGCTCAGCCACAAAACTGGCATCTTCGATCCTCTTGGACTGATCCTCGATCATGCGCTTGAAATCATATTCCGTGGGAACATTGGTGATGGCTGCGCTGATCCGGTTGATGTCATCGGCATCTTCCGGCCTTAATCGTCTGATGATACAATTTTCCACTGAACTTCTCCTGTTAAAAAGGAATTGTTAATCAATTCGAACGATTTTAACATGATGGCCGACCCAGTCGGGCGGCAGATAAACCCTTCCGCTGTTGCCGCTGGACTTGACTTCTTTTTCGAGCATTTCTTCGCCGAAAATTTCAAACTTCACCTTGCTTCTGGCGGGTTCAGAAGGCGTTTCTCCGTTATGTGAGCTGGTATCATTCGACATTATCAAAACCTTTTAATAAGTATTCAGGTGATTAGGCTGAAGGTTAAAAATCCTCTTTCTCCGCGCCCTTGCGGTGAGATATCAGTTCAGTTTATCGATGATTTCAAAATGGTTGCGTTTGCATTTCTCCTGCAGCATCTGAATCTGAGAAAGATAATTTTCGCGCTTGGCCTCGGACCGGATCTCCAGGATATTGTCTTTTACCACATGAACCGTGGCATTGACCGCTCCCATGACCAGTTCCGATGCCACCCGCAGATGGGTAAACAGGGACTTCGGTATGACCAGTTGAAGTTGTCGGATCCATTCGAAGGCTGAAAAAGATTTTTCAATCACCTTCAGACTGACATCCATCGCCTTGTTGAATGCCAATTTCATTGCCTTAGGATCATTTTCCTGTCTGGATTTCCGAAACTGGAGATAGGCTTCGGCATCTTCAGTAACCAGTTTTTCGGCATCCCTTAACAGTCTTTCGATTTCCTTCTTGAGTACCGACAGATTTTGTACAATGCCCGAGCGGTCAACAGCCCTCTGATCTTCAATGAGAGAAACCTTGTAAATCATGGCAACTCCCAGGCAAAACGAATAAGCGGCGGCCGCACCACCTGCCGGCACCAGCGACGCACTCTCAAACTGCTTGATAAAATCCATGGCATCCTCAATCAGAGATGGTTGAAATAAATTATTAATCAAAATAACATGTTAAATATTCATCGTCAAGATGGAGAATACCCCCTGCTCTTCACCTCGTCTTTCAGAAACTGAAAGACCTCGGCACCGGTCAAGGATGGTTTTTCAGCGCCATTCATCACTTCCTGATACCACTCCATTTTGATACGATCGAAGGTTCCAATCGCAGACAGAACCGCAAAAAGTCTGTTGTGAATCAGATTGTAACAGACAATGGGGCCGAACACGATTTCGCCGGTTTCCTTCTGGAAAACCGCACCGATGATCCGGTGGTGATCGACCTTGAATGCTTTCGGGGCAGATTGATAGCCCAGAAGTTCTGCAAACAGATCCAGGCATTCCTGAACGCCGTCGGCATATCCATGGTCCATTGATCCGGCCCCGTCAGCGGCAATCGCTTCAATTTCTTCAGCCGAGAACGACAGATTCAGCCGGGAAATACACTCGTACTGAACCGTTTTGACAGAATCCGCCTTTTTACTGACCACGACATCGCTGTCATTTAATATTTTAATGGCATTTCGAATATTGACCATTTCCTTGACCGTGGGACTTTTTCGCATGGCAATATCGGAAACCGTTGTCTTGTAAAACGGCAGGTCGTTATCCAGAACCAGGATATGGGTCTTTCCAGAACCTTCCTGAGGAAGATAAAGCTCCAGATCCCGTTCCCTGTGGTGGCGATACTCAGCCATTTCCAGAAGCACGCGAAAAAGCCCCTTGTCCACCTTTTGCTCGGTTCCGGATGGCCCGATCGTAGCAAGGATTTTTTCGGTCAGCCGGTCAATCTGAATTTTTTTCAGAAGTTCCTGTTTGAATCCCATCAGCAGTCCCCTTTCGCAATTTACTTTGAACGGTATCTGGCTGTCCTCGGACTCCTATCCCTCGTAAATAACAGCCAGAATGGTGGCTTTTCCGCTTTTGGCGGCAATCAGATGCGGCGTGGTCGACAGATAATAGACGCTGTCCCCTGCTTCCAGTTCAAAGGCGTCACTGCCGATCCTCAGGGACGCCACCCCATCCAGCACATAGATAAACTCCT
>JAPLJE010000623.1 GCA_026388755.1 Deltaproteobacteria bacterium
ATCCTTCGTTTCTCCCGAAGAAGGCGTTACCACAATGGTCGAGGCATTGAAAGCAAATGATGACAAGACACTGTCAGCGATTTTTGGCCCGATCGGCATGCAATTGATCTCATTCGGTGATGAAGCGGACGATAAAGCGGTCCGAGAAGCTTTCCTGACATCATATCAGGAAAAGGACCGGTTGGAGAAAGCCGGTGACACAAAAACCATACTTCACACCGGAAATAACGATTGGCCTTTTCCCATTCCGCTAGTCAAGAAGGGACAAGCCTGGTATTTCGACTCAAAGGCTGGCAAGGAGGAAATCCTTAACCGCATCATCGGCAGGCATGAACTCAATGCGGTGCAGGTATGCCTCGCCTATGTCGATGCACAAAGAGAATACGCTTTGGGAGACCACGACAGGGACGGTTTTTTCGAATACGCGCAGAAATTTGTGAGCGATCCGGGCCAGAAAAACGGTCTTTACTGGGAGACCCAGGAAGGTGAAAAACCGAGCCCTCTGGGACCGGCCATTGCAAGAGCAACCAAAGAAGGTTACAAGAATATGCCAGAAGATATTTTGGCGTTAGGCCCTCCCCTTCCCTATCACGGATATTACTACAAGATCCTGAAGGCCCAGGGAAAGAATACGCCCGGAGGCGCATACGATTACATTGCCAACGGCAAGATGATCGGAGGCTTTGCACTGGTGGCGTATCCGGCAAAATACGGCAAATCCGGAATCATGACCTTTATTGTGCACATGGACGGTATTGTTTACGAGAAGAATCTCGGAAAGAATTCCACTAAAATTGCCGAGGCGCTAAAACTGTTTGACCCCGACAAGACCTGGAAAATTACAGAGTATGGGCATGCTGTAAAATAAGGGGGGGGTTATCGTGGAAAACCGGGAAATGGGGGGAATCGGATTTACTTCAGGCCATTGGCCTCTCGATCCGGAAAAGCCGACACTGATTTTCATTCATGGAGCGGCTTCAAACAATGCTTTCTGGAAATCGCAGCTCATATTTTTTTCTGAAATTGTGAATACGGTTGCAATTGATCTGCCCGGACATGGAACCAGTCGAAGTCCGGGCAAAGAAAAGGTCTCCGACTATGCCGAGGCGGTTCTGAATTTTATCGATCTGATCCAGGCGCCCAGGCCCATTCCCTGCGGCCTGAGCATGGGTGGTGCCATTACTCAGCAGCTTCTTGTCAGCCATCGAGACCGTTTCCCTGCGGGTATTCTGATCAACACCGGCGCAAGGTTAAAAGTGATACCATCAATCTTTGAAACGATCGAGAAGAACTACAGAGATTTTGTGGAAATGCTTTTTATTTTTGCGATTTCAAGGAAAAGCAGCGCTGAAAAGCTTCGGGCCGAAATTGAAGCCTGTGCAATATGCCCGCCTGCCGTCGCTTCAGGCGACTTTCGGGCTTGTGACGGTTTCAATGTTGTGGATGCGCTTGGCCTGATCGAGGTTCCGGTTTTAGTGCTGACCGCAACCGATGACAACTTAACGCCATTAAAATACGGAATCTTTTTAGCCAACAGTATTAAAAATGCAGAGCTGGTGACGATTCAGGATGCGGGTCATTTTTCCCCCATTGAAAAACCGAACGAAGTGAATATGGCGATCAATGACTTTTTAACCCGGACGCTGCGGTAATCCTAGTATATGAACGGAATGGGGACTTAACTGATGAATCACGCGATCCATGACATGGAACGGCGATGTCCCCGGCTCGGCGGATCTGTAAGCTTTGGCTATTGTCTGGATGTGAGCGATGATACCCTGCCCTGTTTCAAGATTTGTGATTGCTGGTGGGAGTATTTTGACGTGGTTGACTATCTCAAGGACAGGCTTTCGAACCGCGATTTTGAAAACCTGATAAAAAGCCGACCGAAACCCAAAATTGCCGGCTTGCTCCAGTTGATTGAGCAGGCACAGAAAAGGAGCTGCATCGATGATTAGACGTTTACTTGTTTATACCGTGATACTTTGCCTGTGCATATCCACCCTGTCATTTGCCGGCGGGTCCGGGGCTTATCCCAATGGTGCCGAGGATTTTATGAGCGGCGCCCTACCGCCGCCCGGCACTTATTTTATAGCTTATTCCAATTTTTATTCGGCAGACCGATTCAAGAACAACCATGGAGACAATTATAACGCCGGACCCCTTGCAGATGTCAAAATCAATGTCTGGGCCAATGTGTTCAGGTTGCTGCATGTCACGGACTTCAAGATTCTGGGCGGCAGTTACGCGTTCCATGCTTTCGTGCCGTTTGTGAACATGGATTTTAAATTCGGTGATCCATACGGCGGCCTTGGCAAATCGAAATTTGGTCTGGGCGACATCATCGTATACGTTCGAGCCGATTTTTGCAGTGTCCTATTTGAACGGCCCGTGGGATGTTTCGTTCAAATTCATGTACGATATCAGCACAGATAATAATAACTACGCCATCTCACCCTATGAGGCCGGAGCCATGGGCAATCCGAATTTTACCGGTCAAAACGGTACGCTGTCGCCCGGACAGGAATTTCATTTCGACTATGCGCTGGGCTATAGCCC
Organism: Deltaproteobacteria bacterium; assembly: GCA_026388755.1. Taxonomy (GTDB): domain Bacteria; phylum Desulfobacterota; class Desulfobacteria; order Desulfobacterales; family Desulfatirhabdiaceae; genus RAAP-1. The sequence goes on from JAPLJE010000623.1 coordinate 2,560, forward strand.
GGTTCCCGAATGGACCCTGGGGGTAAACGGATATTTTTATCAGCAGACAACCGACGACCAGATCAACGGCACCCGGGTAAGCGATATGAAAGGATCGGTGTTTGCAGCCGGCCCGGCAATCAAGTACAGCTACAAAAACATGTCTTTTATCTTCAAAAGCCTTTGGGAAACTTCGGTGGAAAACAGGCCGGCCGGTTCATCCACATGGCTTAAACTCGTTTTTGCTTTTTAGCGATTGTTTGAAAAACGCAACGCATCATTCGATTTCATTACTTCCCATCGAAGCGCATCTGCCGGATCTTAAACGGATCCTACAGGTGCACCGGAACGCGGTCCTGGCCGCACCACCGGGGGCTGGCAAAACAACCCGGATTCCGCTTTCGCTGCTCGCCGAAGCGTGGCTGACAGGCCAAAAAATCATCCTGCTGGAACCCCGTCGCCTGGCTGCCCGAGCCGCAGCCAGGCGCATGGCATTCATGATGAACGAGGCCGTGGGCCAAACCGTTGGGTATCGGATGCGCCTGGAGCGAAAAGTGAGCGCTGCCACGCGGATCGAAGTGGTCACCGAAGGCGTTCTGACCCGTCGCGTTCAGAATGATCCCGCACTCACCAGCGTCGGACTTGTTATTTTCGACGAGTTTCATGAGCGCAGCATCCATGCCGACACGGGCCTGGCTTTTTGCCTGGATATCCAGGAAGGGTTTCGGCCGGATCTGCGGCTTCTGATCATGTCAGCCACAATCGATACCGAAGCCATCTCCGGCCTTTTGGGAAACGCCCCTATCATTCAGGCACTGGGAAGACAATTTCCCGTGGAAACCCGGTATCGGCC
>JAPLJE010000330.1 GCA_026388755.1 Deltaproteobacteria bacterium
CCCACAATGTTTTCTTCATACGACTTTTCCCTCCTTTCCCTTGTTAACAATTGTTGTACCAGAAAATGTTCTTCCGTCGCAACTCACTGATGGGATTGCGCCCAAGAACCCGTAACCGTCACTCAGGGGGTTTCTTCCGGAGTATCCACCGGGGCATCTTCCGGAGTATCTTCCTGAGGTTTTTTGCGAACAAAGATTCTAGCGCCGAGAATGCCGATTTCGTATAGTGCCATCATGGGAATGGCCATGAGCACTTGTGAAACCACATCCGGCGGCGTTATAATGGCTGCGATGATAAAGATCACAAGTATGGCATATTTTCTGTTTTTGGTTAAAAAGTCAATGGAAATAATGCCCAGTTTTACCAGAAAAACCAGGACCAGCGGAAGCTCGAAAATCAGGCCGAAGACCAGCAGAAACATCGAGGCAAAGCTTAAATACTCCCGCATGGTCAGCAGTGGCCGGATGGTGTCCGTGGCAAAGCTGAGGAAAAACTGAAATCCGATGGGAAAGACCACATAATAGCCGAAAAGGGCGCCACCGATAAAAAAGAATATGGACAGCACCATAATGGGGGCAAGATGCTGTCTTTCTTTGCTGTAAAGCCCGGGAGCGATGAACATCCAGAATTGGTATAAAATGACAGGGATAGCCAACATGGTACCGGACAAAAACGCCACTTTCATATAAGCAAAAAACGCCTCAGGGAGGCTGGTAAAAATCAGTTTTTCACCCGGATCCAAGACCGAGATCAGCGGGGCGGTCAGCAGATGAAACAGCCATTCCTTAACGCTGTAAGCCAGAGCAAAACCGACGGCGACAGCGATAAAACAGATGATCAGACGCTTTCGCAGCTCTTCCAGATGGGACGTGAAAGGGATTTTTTCTTCATCGCTCATGAGAGAGTCCTGTCAGCTGGCGGCACGGGGAGGCTCGGGGGCCTTGGGCGCGGGGGGGTTTGACCTCTGAAGGCCCTGGAGCGGAAGCGGTGGGGCCTGCCGCAGGCTGGGTGTCGTTCATGGCATCAAACGATTTTTTAACAGTGTTCAGGCTGTGATCCACGTCCAGGGATTCCTTGAGTTCACTGGTGGCCCGCTTGAATTCATTCAGCGCCCTTCCCAGCGCCTTGGCCACATCAGGCAATTTTTTTGGGCCCAGAACAATGAGGGCAATGACCAGAATCAGGAGCAATTCCTGCATGCCGATGCCAAACATAATTTCCTCCAGTCGAGGGTGTTTCTGCCCTCAGACAATCCACGGCTGATAATCGATTCCGGTCATACTTCCATTTTCAGACATTGAAAGCGTTCGTAAAACAACATACGAAATCATTACCATTAAATAACATTCTATGTAATTTATACTTTTTCTGTTCTCAAGTGTCAAGGCTAACAAAGAAAAGTGCCAAAAACCTTTTGACAATCGGCGCCTTCCCGAAGGACCATTTATTTCAGGATCGTCCGATTCCGCCCTTGAAAAAGTGATAGGAATGTATCATCATTGGCCAATGAAAACTCCAGCAATCGTCGTTCGCGGCGCCAGACAGCACAACCTGAAAAATCTTGACCTGGACATTCCCCTGAACCGGATAACGGTGATCACCGGCGTTAGCGGTTCCGGGAAATCCTCCCTGGCCTTCGACACCCTCTATGCCGAAGGCCAGCGGCGCTATGTGGAAACATTTTCGCCCTATGCCCGGCAGTTTATGGACCGGATGGACCGGCCGCAAGTGGACTCTATTCTCGGAATACCGCCGGCAATCGCAATTGACCGGAAGGACCCCGTCAGAACATCCCGGTCCACCGTGGGTACCATGACGGAGCTGACCGATTACGTCAAACTCCTGTATAGCCGTATGGGACAGCTTCACTGCAGTGGGTGCGGCAAACCGGTGCTGCCGGAGACTCCGCTTCATGTCTGGAAGGCGCTTCAGGACATGGCAGAGGGAACAGAAATTCGCATAACGTTTCCGGCAACCCTCGAGAGGGACCCGGCGCCGGATGCCTTGCAGTCGTGGATTCGTATGGGGTTTGACCGTTATGTGGCTAAAGGGCGGACAGGGCAGTTGTCAGAGCTGTCGCCGCAGGCAAGCCATCGGCCCCTTCATATTCTGGTCGACAGGCTTCGGTTTCGGGCCGTGGATCAGCCCCGGATCATGGACTCCGTGGAACAGGCATTTCAATGGGGTGCCGGCCACATCGATCTGTGGGTGGGCTCCATAGATCGCCAGTCTTTCAGCCGGGGGCTGGAGTGCGCTTCCTGCAGGATTGCCTACACCCCTGCCGTTCCCAATCTCTTTTCCTTCAACAGCCCGGTCGGGGCCTGCGATGCCTGCCGGGGGTTTGGCAGAACCATCGATATTGACTGGGATCTGGTGATTCCGGACCCGTCACGGTCCCTGGAACAGGGCGCCATCAAGCCATGGGGAACGGATTCGGACCAAAAGGTCGAGTTTGAAGAGCGGATGGCTTTTTGCGGAAAACAGGGAATATCCACCCGCATTCCGTTTGAAGACCTGTCGCCGGACCAGAGAATGGCCATTGTTGAAGGAACGTCGAAATATTACGGGGTGCGCGGTTTTTTCAAATGGCTGGAAACCAAAACCTATAAGATGCCGGTGCGGGTATTTCTGTCGCGTTATCGCAGCTATACGGTCTGTGGCACTGGCGACGGAACTCGGTTTAAGCCCGAGTCCCTGCTCTACAGGCTGGCCGGACGAACGATCGCAAATGTCTATGCACTGAATGTCACGGAGGCCGCATCATTTTTTACAGCCCTTGACATGGATGCCACGGACAACGCCAGCCGAATGATTTATGACGAAGTTCTGTCCCGGCTGAAATTTCTTCAGGATGTGGGACTGGGGTATCTGACCCTGGATCGGCAGTCCAGAACCCTTTCCGGAGGCGAAGTCCAGCGAGTGGCTCTGGCATCCAGCCTGGGTTCTTCCATGGTCAATGCCCTCTATGTTCTGGATGAGCCCAGCATCGGGCTTCACCCCAGGGATTGCAATCGTCTGGTTGAAATATTGAAGCGGCTTCGGGATCTTCCCAACACCATCGTTGTGGTGGAGCATGACCCCGAGATCATCCGCCGGGCCGACCGGATTCTGGACATGGGTCCCGCAGCCGGCGAGAACGGCGGAAGAATCATGTACGATGGCCCTGCGTCTCAAATCGCCGGGACGATTACCGGTGACTATCTGACGGGAAAACGACGCATTCCCATCCCGCAGCGCGGAAAAATACCGAATGACCTTGAATGGATACGGATTGAAGGGGCGTCGGAAAACAATTTGAAAGACGTGAATGTGGCCATCCCGCTGGGGGTGATGACCTGTATTACCGGAGTATCCGGATCGGGAAAATCCACGCTGGCCGGTGATATCCTTTTTAAAGCCATTCAGCGGATCAAAGGCCAGGCTTCGGATCGTCCGGGACAATACCGGGCCATCCACGGGCTGGAGAACATCTCCGAAGCGGTTCTGGTGGATCAGCATGCGGTGGGACGAACCCCCAGAGCCAATGCCCTGACGTATACCGGAGCCATGGATCCCCTTCGAAAGCGCCTGGCCAGTACGCCGCAGGCCCGTGAAAAAAAATACGCCGCCGGATATTTTTCCTTCAATGTTCCGGGTGGACGATGTGAAGCCTGCAAAGGCGAAGGATTTGAAAAAATCGAGATGCAGTTTCTCTCGGACGTTTTTGTGACCTGCCCGACGTGCGCCGGAAAACGCTATGCACCGGAGGCCCTGAACATCCGCTACAATGGCCTGAATATTTCGGACATCTTTAACCTGACCACGGATGAAGCCCTGGCCGTTTTCGCGGATATTCCCCAGATCACTGGCCCCTTGGCTTTGCTTTCGGATGTGGGACTGGGGTATCTGAGGCTTGGCCAGCCCCTGAACACGCTTTCCGGCGGGGAGGCCCAGCGCCTGAAGCTTTCCCGGTTTTTACAGGAATCCGGGAGCCGCAGCCGGCTCTTCATCCTGGATGAACCCACTACGGGACTTCATTTTCAGGACATCGAACGGCTTCTTGAAGTGTTTCAGCGTCTCACGGCAAAAGGCCATACGGTCCTGGTGATCGAGCATAATCTGGATGTGATCAAGACCGCCGACTGGGTGATCGACCTGGGGCCGGAAGGCGGGGATGCCGGCGGAACCGTGGTGGTCTCGGGAACACCCGATGCGGTTTCATCGTGCAGCGAGTCGTATACCGGAAGGTATTTACGGGAATACCTCCGGCCTGGTAACCCCGGAGAAATGCTGTCGATTCCCGTTGCTGTTTCAGAGCCGGTTGCTGCCTGGGGCGGCTCCATTGTCGTCAGCGGCGCCCGGGAGCATAATTTGAAAAATGTCACCGTATCCATTCCCCGCAATCAACTGGTCGTTATGACCGGCGTATCCGGGTCGGGAAAGTCCTCCCTGGCATTTGATGTCCTGTTTGCAGAAGGCCAGCGCCGGTATCTGGAGAGCCTGGCCCCTTATGTCCGCCAGTACATGACCATTCTGGAGCGTCCGGATGTGGATCGGATCACCGGGCTTTCCCCGACCGTGGCCATCGAGCAGCGCATCAGCCATTCCAGCCGCAGATCCACGGTTGCGACCCTGACGGAGATCTATCATTTTTTAAGGCTGTTATACAGCAAGCTCGGAGATCGCCACTGCCACAAGGATGTGCTCTCAAGAGCGCTGCGAAGCGGGATCAATCGTGCCAAAATCGATGGGGTATGGACGGAAATCCTGCCCGATATGGCACTTAGCCGTTATCATGAACACACCATCGAGCTGGAAACCGGCCAATGGGCATCCGGCGGGTTGAATTCAGAGATGCTGACTCCCTTGCTGGATACGGCGCTTTCAGAAGGAAATGGCAGTTTTACGGTGGTTGAAGCCTTGGGAAATGAAACGGTTTTCAGCCTGAAGGGGGTTTGCCCGACCTGTGGAACCGGGCTGGAAGCCCTGGACCCCCGGCTTTTTTCCTTCAACAGCCCCCAGGGGGCGTGTGCGGCCTGCGGGGGACTGGGGCAGATTGAAGGTTCAGAAGACGGCCTGCGCAGCGTCTGTCCCCAGTGCCTGGGGAGCCGGCTGAAGCCTCTGGCTTTGTCAGTAAGCATTGGCGGATTTTCGATATGGGATTTGATGCAGACAACGGCCGGTCAGCTCGAGAGCATGATCAAATGCTTTTCGTTCAGTGAACCCGAAAAACCCGTTGCCGAACCGGTCCTATCAGAAATCCTGTCCCGTCTGGCCCTATTAAACCAGTTGGGGCTCTCTTATCTCTCCCTGGGAAGAAGCGGAGATACCCTTTCCGGGGGGGAGGCCCAGCGGGTCAGGCTTGCCGCCCAGCTGGGGTCCAATCTCACCGGAATTCTCTATATCCTGGATGAACCGACCATCGGGCTTCACCCCCGGGACAGCGGCATCCTGATCCATGCCCTGAAAACCCTCCGGGATCGGGGAAACACGGTCCTGGTCGTGGAGCATGACGAAGAAACCATCCGCCAGGCCGATACCCTGATTGATCTGGGGCCCGGCGCAGGCCGGAACGGAGGCCGGATCGTGGCTACGGGAACCCCGGAGTTCATCAAAAATACCGAGAATTCCCTTACCGGAAAATATCTGAAGCAACAGATCCGCACCCTGACCAGCCGTCTCAGGCGTTTTCAGGATCAGCCGCGGGTCGAGATTCAGGGTGCCAGCCTGAACAACCTCAAGTCCATCAATATGGCATTCCCGCTCAACACCCTGATTGCGGTGACCGGGGTCTCGGGTTCCGGAAAATCCACACTGGTGAAGGGAACGCTGTTTCCGGCCATCCGCTGCGGGCTTGAAGGACGCCCGATTCCGGAAAAGCTTTGCCTGAGCATCTGGGGCTGGGAGCCGGTGAAAAGGATTCTGGAAGTCGATCACAGCCCCATCGGGAAAACACCCCGGTCGGTTCCGGCATCCTACGTGGGTTTCTATGCCGATATCCGCCAGCTTTTTGCCATGACCCCTGCTGCCAGAACCCGGGGATATCTGCCCGGAAGATTTTCATTCAATGTCGAGGAAGGCCGCTGCGCTGCCTGCAAGGGCCAGGGCCACAACAAAATCGAAATGAGTTTTCTTCCGGATGTCTATGTTCCCTGCGACGTCTGCCAGGGAAAGCGGTTTAACCTGGAGACCCTGATGGTAGTGTACAAGGGAAAAACCATTTCCGAAGTCCTGGATATGACATTTCAGGAGGCCCTGGCATTTTTTACGCCAGTTCCGGCCATTCGCCGGGCCCTGTCCCTGGTATGCGACATCGGCTTGGGGTATCTGCGCCTGGGCCAGCCGAGCCCCACCCTTTCCGGCGGGGAAGCCCAGCGCATCAAACTGGCCCATCAACTGGTCAAGGCATCCGGTGATCATACGGTATATGTTCTGGACGAGCCATCCACGGGGCTTCACCCATCGGATGTGGAGCGGCTGGTTCAGGTGCTTCAGTCCCTGGTGGATCACGGAAACACGGTGGTGGTCATCGAGCACAATCTGGATATTATTCTGGCAGCCGATGTTGTCATCGATCTGGGCCCGGAAGGAGGAGATGCCGGCGGGCAGGTGGTGGCAACGGGTTCCCCGGAGGAAATGCTGGCGATGTCCGATATATCGCATACGGCAAAGTATCTGAAACAACATCTGGAAAAAAGGTGACCGAGGATAAAGACTCCCACAATCACAGACCATAAAATATCATTTGACAGGATATGAGGATTTACCCTAATCTATATAATAAATCTGAAAAACAGCCGTGACTGTTAGGGGTGCCAGGGCAACGAGATATTGCAACGGGCTGAGAATATACCCTTGAACTTGACCTGGATAATGCCAGCGTAAGGAAACATGAAGAAATTCGCTAAAGCAGGTGAAACGTTTCTTACGCGTTCACCTGCTTTATTTGTTTTGGAAAGAGAGGACCCATGAGTACGATCATAGAAGCGCTGCAAAAAGGAAATGTTCCGCCACATATTCCGCAACTTTCGGAAGCTGAAAGTATCCAGCCGTCACAATTTATCCAAAGTATCATCAAGGGGCATGTTGTTGTTCCGCGAAATAATCGGCATGTGGCATTGACCCCCGTTGCCATTGGCAAGGACACCCGCGTGAAGATCAATGCCAATATCGGTACATCTCCGGCGAGCTGTGATTTCGAAAATGAAATTCATAAGCTTGAGGCTGCGATCTCTGCCGGAGCTGATGCGGTCATGGATTTATCCATTGCCGGGAATAGTTCTGCTTTCAGAAAACGCATCATCGAAGAATTTGATATCACCCTGGGAACAGTTCCGATCTATGATGCGATGATCGGATTGGACACCTCCGACAAGCTGACCTTATCGCATTTTATGCGAACCATGGAAAAACAGGCAGAGGAGGGTGTTGATTTCATGACCATTCATGCCGGATTGTTAAGCAAGCATCTGCCTTTAATTGAAAGGCGGGTTCTTGGCGTGGTCAGCCGCGGCGGCGCCATCTTGGCGCAAGGGATGAAACATCAGAATAAGGAAAATTTTCTGTATGCGCATTTTGATGAGATCCTTGCCGTTGCAAATGCCTATGATATCACGCTGTCCCTTGGCGACGGGCTGCGTCCCGGCTGTACATACGATGCCAACGATGCGGCGCAGTTTGGTGAGCTTGAAATCATCGGAGAGCTTGTGCAGCGATGCCGTTCGGCAAACGTTCAGGTGATGGTCGAAGGGCCGGGGCATGTTCCACTCAATCTGATAGAAGAAAATATCAGGAAGGAAAAAGAGGTCTGTGATGGCGCACCGTTTTATGTGTTGGGCCCGCTGGTCATTGACTATGCCGCGGGATACGATCATATTTCAGGGGCCATCGGCGGCGCATTGGCGGGGATGTTCGGCGCGGACTTTTTGTGTTATGTGACGCCTGCGGAGCATTTGCGCCTGCCGACGCTTGAGGATGTCCATGAAGGCGTCATCGCATCCAAAATTGCCGCGGCTGCTGCGGATCTTGCCAGAAAACGACCTGATGCGATATCCAGGAACCTGGAGATGTCAAAGGCAAGAAGGCGTTTTGACTGGAATGCCCAGGAGGGACTGTCCATCGATAAAAATAAATTCAGCCGCTACCTTGAAAAAGTTGGGACAGAATCGCCGGGTGCCAAAAGTGACTTGCCATGCACCATGTGCGGGGAATGGTGCGCGATGAAACGTCTTTAGTCAAAGGAATTTTTTGCATGAAGATAACTGCACAATCCGTCTGGTCCGATGTACTCGCAATCCGTCAACAGGCGCCGCTGATTCATAACATTACCAATTATGTGGCGATGAACACGACTGCAAATGCGCTGCTTGCTCTCGGTGCATCTCCGGTAATGGCGCATGCCGAAGAGGAAGTCGCCGACATGGTCGGGATTGCCAAAGCGCTGGTAATCAACATCGGAACGCTGAGCGAAAAATGGATTCAATCCATGCAGAAAGCCATGCTACAGGCGAAAAGCTGTAGTGTGCCGATCGTTTTGGATCCGGTGGGCGCAGGCGCAACCCCCTATCGCACGGAAACAGCGCTACAGCTTCTTTCTCTGGCGCCAGTTGCCGTCATTCGGGGGAATGCCTCCGAGATTATGGCTATCGTGCAAAAGGGCTCAAAAACCAAAGGTGTTGACAGTATTTCGGGTTCGGAATCCGCAGTTGATGGCGCACAGGAATTAAACAGGAGATTTGGCGCAGTCGTCTGCATCACCGGGGAGACCGATATTATTGTTACCAACAATATCATTGTAAAAGTAAAGAACGGCCATATCATGATGCCGAGGGTCACGGGCTTGGGGTGTACCGCCTCAGCGCTTTGTGGTGCTTTTCTTGGCGTCAATACCTCGGCGTTTGCCGCGGCTGTTCACGCAATGGTGGTTATGGGAATTGCCGGTGAATTGGCTGCGGAACAGGCAAAAGGGCCGGGAAGTTTGCAACTTCATTTTCTCGATACGCTTTACGCACTAACGGAATCAGACATCATCACACGGATAAAGCTGGCGCCATGAACATAACCGGAGTCTATCTGGTGACGGATCGGGCTTCACTGTGCGGAAGATCTCTGGATGACGTCATTCTCCTTGCCGTAAAAGGCGGTGCGGCGATGGTTCAGCTTCGGGAAAAGGATGTTTCAACCCGCTTTTTTATAGAAGAAGCCCGGCGCATCAAGAAACTTCTGGCTTCATATACCGTTCCCTTGATTATCAATGATCGTGTTGATGTGGCGCTGGCTGTGGGGGCCGACGGGGTTCACATCGGCCAGGAAGACATGTCGTATCCGCTTGCCAGAAAGTTGCTGGGGCCAGGGGCCATTATCGGTCTATCGGTTGAAACACCGGAGCAGGTTGAAGCAGCGGAAGCTTTTGATGTTGCCTATTTAGGTGTCAGTGCGATATTTTCCACACCGACAAAAACCAACACCCGGCATCATTGGGGGCTCGACGGGCTGCGGAAAGTCAGAGCCATGTCCCGTCACTTCCTGGTCGCGATCGGGGGTATCAATGCATCGAATGCCGCCGAGGTCTTGCAGGCAGGGGCAGACAGCCTTGCCGTTGTTTCCGCAATTTGTTCCGCGCCTGACCCTCAAAAAGCTACGGAACACCTCCTGAGAATCATCCTCGGCACAGTTTAAGGCGCGAAACCCAAGCCCTGATCCCTGACTCCTGAACGGTCAGAACCAACATGCGAAAGAAATAAGCAATGAAGTATTACAGGCTTCTGACCATTGCGGGCTCCGATAGCGGAGGCGGCGCTGGAATTCAGGCGGACTTGAAGACATTTTCCGCCCTCGGATGCTATGGCATGTCCGTGATCTGCGCCCTGACCGCTCAAAATACTCGGGCAGTGACCGGCATTTATCCGGTTTCGCCGGAATTCATTTCGCTGCAGATTGACGCTATTATGGAAGATATCGGCGTTGATGCCGTAAAAATCGGCATGCTGCATTCCCCGGAAGTGATTACTACCGTTGCGGAACGACTTAAACACTACGGAACTCCAAATATTGTCGTTGATCCGGTAATGGTCTCAACCTGCGGAGACAAGCTGCTTCAGGATGACGCGGTGGATGCCTTGAAAACCGTTCTTTTTCCCATAGCAGCCGTGATCACGCCCAATTTGCCGGAAGCTGCCATGCTGCTGCGCCAACCGGTTGAGGCCCTGCTCGGGGCCGACAGCTCTCAACTTGAATCCGCATGCAAAAATCTATCCGTATTCGGCGCGCAAGCGGTTGTCCTGAAAGGTGGGCATGCGAAGTCCCATCGAACTTTGGATTTATTATATACTGCGAACGATGGTCGACTGAAACAGTTTGAATCGACAAGGATCGATACCCGCAATACCCACGGAACCGGATGCACGTTATCCTCTGCAATTGCCGCCCATCTGGCAAAAGGTCATTCGCTTGAGGATGCTGTCCTGCAGGCAAAAAACTATATCACCGGGGCGTTGGAGGCCGGCGCGGCCTATCAGCTTGGAAACGGGCACGGGCCTGTCCATCATTTTTACAGGTATTGGAAATAAATTGACATTCTCAAGCAATGGCCGGCTGAATTCATTCAAATCAAGGGAGAAAAGATGAAACAGAGCGGACAACGACATCGGGGTGGTGGTCTATGCGCCAAAAACCGGAAAGGTTTACATCCCGCTTCAGGCATCAAAACGTCGCTCCAAAAAGAAAGAATATGCATGACGCCTCAGGAATTTGAATTACAGGAAAAATACCGAAATCAGGCTCAGATGCTTGCAAACAAGGTTAAGAAACGGTTCAATCACCTTCGCAAGCGTTACGCCGGACAGAACATTGAAGTGTTCAGACTTTACGACTGGGACATCCCAGAAATACGTGCTGCCGTTGACTGGTATGCCGGACATCTGGTCATTGCCGAATACACCAGAAAACAGTCTACTCCCGGATGGCTGCCCATGATGGGGGCGGCGGTGGCCGAATTGCTGAATATTCCGTCCGAAAAGGTTCATCTGAAAGAAAGGTTCATGGGTGGGCAGGAAGGTACCCGGTATGAACGCCTCGATTACACGGATCAGAAGATCATCGTTTCCGAAAGGGATCTGCTTTTCTATGTAAATCTCTGCGACTACGTGGACACCGGACTTTTTTCAGACCACAGAAATACACGGCAATTGGTGAGGGAAATGGCTAAGGGCAGGGATTTTCTCAACATTTACTGCTACACCGGATCATTCTCCTGCTATGCGGCAAAGGGGGGTGCGTGCCGGACGGTTTCCGTGGACAGGTCGGAGACCGCGATTCGATGGGCCAGGGAGAACATGAATCTAAACGGCATTTGCGAAGAAGGAAACACGCTGGTTCAAGCCGATACATTTGATTTTCTTAAAAAAGCAAAACGCGAGCATCAATTATTCGATCTTGCGGTCGTCGATCCGCCTTCTTTTTCAACAAGCAGAGAAAAAACACGTGATTTTGACATATCAGAAGATCATCCCATGCTCCTTACTGCCGTTGTTTCGCTGATGAGAGCGGGTGCTACGATCTTTTTCTCGACAAATCATCAGAATTTTGAGTCGCGCATGGATCTTCTTGAAATCGCAGATGCAAAGGAAATCACTTTCATCACCATTCCAGAGGATTACACCAGCAAAAAGAAGACCATCCACCGCTGCTGGAAGATTACGGTTTAAGTTTTCAAGAGCTCAGAGGAGTTCGCCATGGAGAACACTGCGGGTAAAGAATTCAGGCAACCTGGGTTCTGGGAGACCATCCGCGAGGCATTCCTCGGCGTGCGCCGGATGATGGATTGCATCCAGGTGGAAGTCACCTCTCGCTGCCCGGGCCGCTGCGGCTACTGCCCTCACACTACCCAGCGTGACCAGTGGCTTGCGCGTGACATGAACATGGGCACCTTCGAGCGACTGTGGCCGTTGATGCGCAAAGCGAACCGCGTGCACTTGCAGGGATGGGGAGAGCCGCTGCTCCACCCCGGCTTTTTTGACATGGCGGCGCTGGCTCGCCAGGCAGGCTGCGCCGTGTCCACCACCACCTGCGGGCTGCGTATGAACGGGGACCTCGCCCGGAAGCTTGTCGACAGCGGGATCGACATTGTGGCTTTCTCGCTCGTAGGCACCGATGCGGCCAGCAATGCCGCGCGCCATGGCGTGGATTTCGGCCGTGTGTGCGAAGCCATCGGCC
>JAPLJE010000390.1 GCA_026388755.1 Deltaproteobacteria bacterium
CTTTTCCAGTTTGGCACGGGACCGGTCAAGGGGTTTGCCGTGACGCTCAGTCTGGGGGTTATTTCCAGTGTGTTTACAGCGCTGGTATTGACCCGCGTCATCTTCGATTTTTTAATTGTCCAGCGAAAAATTAAACGCTTGAGTATCTAAAAGGACGTTTTCATGGAGTTTATCAAACCCAACATTAACGTTGATTTTGTCGGTAAACGAAAAATCGCCTACAGTGTTTCCCTGGCGCTGATCCTGCTCAGCATCATCAGCCTCATTTACCATGGCGGTCCCAAATATGGCATTGATTTTGCGGGCGGCACAGTCATTCAAATCAAATTTCCCGCTTCAGTTGAGATCAGCAATATTAAATCCGGGCTGGCCGGTGTCGGGCTGGAAAATACAACCATTCAGACCTTTGGGGATCCGAAAGATTATGAATACTTGATCCGTACAGAAATCCCGCTTAAAACAGATGATAATTTTTCCGAGCAGATCAAAGCTGCGGTACAAAAAACCACTGGTAGCGAGCCTGACATTCGCCGAATTGAAATGGTGGGGCCTCAGGTGGGAAAAGATCTTCAGGAAAAGGCATTGTTCGCCATTTATTATTCAATGCTGTTTATTGCCATATATATCTCCGGACGGTTTGAATTCAAATGGCTGGCCTGTGCGACCATTGCCGCTGTGTTGATGGGGGGAATATATTTACTGAGCAAGTTAAGCATCAGTATGGCCATTTTAACCGCGCTGGCGCTGATCATTACGCTGGTGCTTTTCTGGATTCTGAATCTGAAATATGCCATGGGCGCAATTGTTGCGCTGATCCATGATGTTGTCATTACCGTGGGCTGTTTTTCACTTTTGGGAAAAGAATTTTCCCTTCCCATCATTGCCGCGGTTCTGTCGATTATGGGCTATTCTCTGAATGATACGATTATTGTTTATGACCGTATTCGTGAAAATTTGCGCAAACATCCCAAAAAACCGCTGGGTGAGAATATCAACCGAAGTGTGAACGAAACCCTCAGTCGAACGATATTGACATCCGGGATCACGCTGGTGGCAGTACTGTCCTTGTTTATTTTAGGCGGCGGAATCATCCATGATTTTGCTCTTGCCATGCTGATAGGCATTGTAGTGGGAACCTATTCCTCTGTATATGTGGCCAGCCCCATCCTTCTGGCCTGGCAGGATGCCGCAAAAAAGAAGTGAGTGAATGGACCCCTATCTGCCATGGTTTACCCTCAAATATGTTCCGGGCATCGGCAATCATCTGTATAAACGGCTCATCGAGCGGTTTGGATCTCCGGAACATGTTTTTGACGCTTCAAAGGAGAAGCTTCTTGAAGTTGAAGGCATTTCCCCCCGATTGATATCCGCGCTCCGGCAGGCCAGCCTGCCGGATGAAGCGCAAAACGACCTGGATCTGGTTGCGCAAAAAGGATATCGCATCATTTGCCTGACCGATCCGGTTTATCCCCCCCTGCTGCGGGAAATTCCCGATCCCCCGCCGTTTTTATACGTTTCCGGAACCCTTGATTCATCGGAGCACTTGCTGGCTGTGGTGGGCTCCCGGAATGCCACGGCTTATGGCCTGACCACGACCCGGCGGCTGTGCAGCGACCTGGTGGGCAAAGGTCTGAGCATTGTCAGCGGCATGGCAAGGGGAATTGATACGGCGGCCCATGAAGGGGCCCTGATGGGAAGAGGACGCACCATCGCGGTTCTGGGAAGTGGTCTGGAGCAGATTTATCCGGCAGAAAATCGGGAGCTGTTTCAAAAAATCACTGAAAACGGTGCCGTGATTTCGGAGTTTGCGCTTCAGGCATTGCCGGAAGCCCACCATTTTCCACAGCGTAACCGCATCATCAGTGGTATGTCCCTGGGGACCCTGGTGGTGGAGGCTACCCGGAAAAGCGGCTCCCTGATCACCGCGCGTCTGGCAGCCGAACAGAACCGGGAAGTGTTTGCCATTCCGGGGAGCATTCACTCATTCAAAAGCGCCGGAACCCATATTCTGATCAAACAGGGCGCCAAACTGGTGGAACATGTTCAGGATATTCTGGATGAGCTGAACCTTCAGAACCGGACACATTTGCAAGGCAGCGGTGAGTTTGGTGCCAGGGAAATCGAAATCCGGGTGCTGCCGCCGCTTTCCGAAGCAGAAGCTGTTGTCTTTAACGCACTGAGTCCTTATCCGGTCCACAGCGACGAACTGGTCCGAAGGCTTTCCCTGACATCCGGAAAACTCATGGCGATCCTGCTTCAGCTTGAAGTCAAGGGGCTGGTTCAGCAGACGGCAGGCAATTATTTTTCAGTAAAGGCTGAAGGCGGATAGAACCTTCAGTCTTAAAACTTAATTCTAACGTATTTAATCAAAAGGACTATCTGTGTCAAAACCCCTGCTCATTGTCGAGTCGCCGACAAAGGTTAAAACCCTTAAAAAATATCTTGGCGAACAGTATGCCATTGCCGCCACTGTCGGCCATATTCGGGATCTGCCGGAAAAAGAAATGGGAATCGATGTCGAGGATGGTTTCAAAACCAAATACAGCACCATTCCGGGTAAGCAGAAAGTGATTACGGCATTAAAGCAGGCGGCCGGAGATACCCAACTCGTTTATCTGGCGCCTGACCCGGATCGCGAAGGCGAGGCCATTGCCTGGCATACCGCGGAAATCCTGAAGAAAAAGGGCCGAATCTTTCAACGCGTGCTGTTTCATGAACTGACCCGAAACGCCATCATCAAGGCCATGGAGTCCCCCATCGAGCTGGATCGCAATAAATTCGAGGCCCAGCAGGCCCGGCGCATACTGGATCGGTTGGTCGGCTATCAGATATCCCCGCTGCTCTGGAGAAAAGTCAAAGGCGGCCTCAGCGCCGGCCGCGTGCAGTCGGTTGCGGTCCGCATGATATGCGAGCGGGAGCGGGCCATTCAGGCTTTTGAAACCGAAGAATACTGGAGCATTACCGCAGCCCTTGAGGGCAGTGCGCAGCCGGTGTTTTCGGCCAAATTGATAAAAAACCAGGGTAAAAAAATCAAGATTCCGGATGAATCCACCGCAATGCGCATTCGGGACGAGTTGTCCCTGCAAGACTTTGTGATCGAAGCCATCGTCAACAAGACCACAAAGCGAAATCCGTTACCGCCGTTCATTACCAGCAAGCTTCAGCAGGAGGCCATTCGCAAGCTTCGGTTTTCCGCCAAAAAAACCATGTCGGTTGCCCAGGAACTCTATGAAGGAATCGAGCTGGGATCAGGGGGGCCTGTTGGTCTGATCACTTATATGCGAACAGACTCCACACGAATCTCGGCGGAAGCCGCCGGCGAAGCTCTCACGCTGATTCAGGAGCGGTTCGGCAAGGACTATGCCCCTGAATATGCCCCTTCAAAACCCCGTTTTTTTAAGAATTCCAAAAAAGTTCAGGATGCCCATGAAGCCATTCGGCCGGCATCGGTTTCTGTGACACCCGAAAAAACAGCGCCCTATCTTTCAAAAGATCAGCAGGCGCTCTATACCCTGATCTGGAAACGGTTTGTCGCATCCCAAATGACCGAAGCCCTGATTGATGGTTGCACCATCACCATTCAGGCCGGGACTTATCTGCTGACCGCCACGGGATCGGTTGTTAAATTTCCCGGATTCATGGCCCTCTATCTGTCTGCGGACGATGAAATGGAAAGTGAATCGAACCCTGCCAAGACAAGGCTTCCGGAACTGTCCAAAGGCGAGACCCTGACTCTGAAACAGCTTGAACCCAAGCAGCATTTTACCCAGCCGCCGCCCCGGTTTTCCGAGGCTTCCCTGGTAAAGGCGCTTGAAGAAAACGGTATCGGGCGGCCCAGTACCTATGCCGCGATCCTGACCACCATCCGCGGAAAAGCTTATGTGGATATGGTCAAAGGCTTTTTTGTCCCCAGTGAACTCGGGTTTATCGTTAATGACCTGATCGTCGCCAGCTTTCCCGAGGTGTTCGATATCGAGTTTACAGCCAGAATGGAAGATCATCTGGATCAGATTGAAACGGCCGAAGCCGCTCCCCTTGAAGTGTTGACGCAATTTTATGAGCTGTTTAAACAGCGTCTTGAGAACGCCTCCACGCAGATGATCAGCATGAAGGGGGTTGGTTCTTCAACCGATCTGGACTGCCCCCTCTGCAAAACCCGAAAATTGCATATCAAGATGGGGAAAAATGGTCATTTTCTGGCATGCAGCGGATATCCGGAGTGTAAATTTACCAGCAATTACTCCCGCGATGAAAAAGGCCGTATCCAGGTGGCTGAACCTCCCCCGGAGGCGGCAACCGATCAGGTCTGCGGGAAATGCGGCCTGCCCATGATCATGCGCCAGGGGAAATTCGGCCCTTTTCTGGCCTGCAGCGGGTATCCGGGTTGCAAGAATACCCAGTCCGTGACGCCGGCCGGATCTCCCCAGGAAACCGGGATTTCCTGCCCGGAAGCCGGATGCACCGGCATGCTGGTTCAGAAAATGTCCAAACGCGGAAAGGTTTTTTACGGATGCAACCGGTA
>JAPLJE010000765.1 GCA_026388755.1 Deltaproteobacteria bacterium
GCTCTCTGCAAAAGATCAGACCCGGGTTTTTCTCCCTGCCGCAGGCCGGAAAATCATCGTCGCCACCAATATCGCCGAAACCTCTTTGACCATTCCTGGAGTCAAATATGTGATTGACGCGGGCCTTGCCCGGATATCCCAATACACCCCCCGGTCCCGAACCACATCCCTTCAGGTGCAGCCCATCAGCAGAAGCAGCGCGGATCAGCGCAAAGGGCGCTGCGGCCGCATGGAAAACGGCATCTGCATCCGGCTCTATTCCGAAGAAGATTATTTGTCCCGCCCCCAGTTTACGCGTCCGGAGATCCTGAGATCCAACCTGGCCGAAGTCATCCTGAGAATGATGGCCTTGAAGCTGGGATCCATCGCGGATTTTCCGTTTATAGACCGCCCCGATTCCCGCAGCATCACGGATGGCTTTGACCTGCTGACAGAACTTGGCGCCATTCATAAAACAGATGACAGAGAACAGACGACAGATGACAAGAAGAAGAGGTCACCGGACATCTGTCTCCCGTCTTCTGCCTTCTGTTATGTACTGACCGAACTAGGCCGGTTCATGTCCAGAATACCGGTGGACCCCCGGTTGTCCCGGATTCTGCTCCAGTCCCGAACCGAAGGATGCGTTCCGGAGATTGCCATCATTACCGCAGCGCTCTGTATTCAGGATCCCCGGGAAAGGCCCGTGGAAAAAGCCCAGCAGGCAGACGCAATGCATCGGATTTTCAGCGACCCGTCATCGGATTTTATCAGTCTGCTAAATATCTGGAACCATTACAATCAATTGCTGGAAACAGATAAATCCTCAGGCAGATTGAAACGGTTCTGCAGCCAGCATTTCCTGTCTTTTAAACGGATGCGGGAATGGCGTGATATTCATTCCCAGCTCTTAGAAATTGTAAATGAATCCAGGATCATTCCCCCTGAAAAGGATATCTCCCCCACAGTCCCAATTTTATCGAAGGGAAAACAACAAATCGCGACGGATTTCCCGGACCGCTACAGCGCCATCCACCGCTCGATCCTCAGCGGATTTCTTTCCAACATCGCCATGAAAAAGGAAAAAAATATCTTCAGGGCGGCACGGGACCGGGAAGTCATGGTTTTTCCGGGATCCAGCCTGTTCAACAAGTCCGGAAACTGGATCGTGGCAGCCGAAATGGTGGAAACTTCGCGTCTGTTTGCCCGGATGGTGGCCGGCATTGATTCCAAATGGCTGGAAGAGCTGGGCAAGTCCCTTTGCCGTTACACGTGGAGCCAGGCGCACTGGGAACGAAGCCGCGGCGAGGTCGTGGCGCTCGAGCAGGTCAGCCTCTTCGGGCTCATCATCGTCAGCAGCCGACCGGTATGCTATGGCCGAATCGATCCGGTGGAAGCCTCGAACATCTTTGTGCGAAGCGCGCTGGTTGAAGGCGATGTCAAAAAACCGTTTGCCTTCATGATTCGCAATCAGAATCTGATTGAAGAGATTCAGGATATGGAGAACCGGTTCCGGCGAAAAGACCTGCTCGTCGGCGAAGCAGACCTGTATGATTTTTACCGCCGGCGGATTCCCGCAACGATCAGTGACATCCGGACATTTCAGAAATTTCTGAAAGATAAAGGGGAAGACAGTTTTCTGCTCATGAACCGGGAAGACCTGCTGCAATATGCTCCGGATTCCGAGGAACTGGCGCTGTATCCGGACAGAATCGCACTGGGCATCAACCATTTTTCGTGTTTATACAGTTTTGAACCCGGCAGCCAGGAAGACGGACTCACCGTTCATATCCCCACGGCTGCGGCCCCGACCATCCCCAGGGAATCGCTCGACTGGATGGTACCCGGGCTCCTGAAGGAAAAAGTCGGAGCCATGATCAAGGCCCTTCCCAAGATCTACCGGAAAAAGCTGGTTCCCATCTCCCGGACCGTGGACATTCTTGTGACGGAAATGCCCCGGGAAACCGAAATTCTGGCAAATGCCCTAAGCCGATTCATCCGCCAGCGTTTTGGAATCGATATTCCTGCCTCGGCCTGGTCCGAAGAAAGCCTTCCGGAATATCTCAAAATGCGCATTGCCATTACCAGCCCTGAAGGAAAGGTGATCTGTAGCGGCAGGGACTTATCTGTTCTGGATAATCTGGCGTCGGAGCGCATCAGCACCGCAGCCCTTGACCTTGCCAGAAAAAACTGGGAACGACCGTCCGTCACGGAATGGGACATAGCGAAACTTCCGACTTCAATCGACATCCAGGCAGAAGCCGGAATCAACTGGTCGCTGTTTCCAGCCCTAGTCAGGAATTCGGACAGCGGCAACGTCAGTCTCCGGCTCTTTGAAGAACCCGGTGAGGCACTTCTGGCTCACTGCCAGGGCGTTGCCGGGCTGGTTGAGATCATTTACGCCAGGGAAATGAAATTTCTCCACAAATATCTGGCAATCCCCCGGCATCGCGTCTTTCTGGCTGAAAAATGGGGCGGGGTCAAAAAAATCCAGAAAAAGCTGTATCAGTCGCTGGTGATCCGGCTGTTTGCAAAAAACATCCGATCCAAAAGCGAATTCATTGCGCTTACGGAAAAGACGTTTCCAGACATGCCGTCCTTTGCAAAAAAACTCCTGGATGGCAGCATGGAAGTCCTTGAAACCCTTGCAGAAGCCAGCAACACGATCGATGCCCTGATTAGAAATAATCCCGCCAATCCCATCGCAAGACAATTCTGGAATGAACTTAAGGAACAGCTCCGGATCCTCTTGCCGGAAGATTTCATGACGGAGTACGAAACCAACCGGTTTCCCCAACTGATCCGCTACATTCGAGCCATTGCAATCCGGGCCCAGCGCGCCTGGCTGGATTTTGAAAAGGATCAGGCAAAGAGCTGCGAAATTCAGGTCCTTTCAGACAGGCGCAAGATCCTTCAGGACGGGCTTTCCGCCCATGCATCGGATAAAAAGAATCAGTCGATTCAGGATCTCTTCTGGATGATCGAGGAATACAAGGTATCTCTCTACGCACAAGAACTCAAAACCGCTTTTCCGGTTTCCCGAAAGCGCATCGAAAAGGCGTTTGAGGAAATCGAACGGATGATATGAATCATCTGCCATTTGAGAATATTATTTCTTTACTATAATCACTATCACCCTCTGTGCTCTTGTATCCACCAGACTCATTTTTTCGTTTTTTGACTTTTATTGATCCCTTCTCATAAAATTAGACCTTAAGCGAGAATTACTGAAAAATTACAACCAAATTGACAATTTATTTATAACAATCTATAATAATGGATTGTTAATCATCAACAATTCAAATCCGGTTAATGTTTCTTCAGCATGTTAAAATCGATTGCAGGTTTTAGATATCAAGCAAATTCCAAGATTTGTAGAATTGAAGATATCTTGTTTTGGGGAGAAACGTTAATGTCCCGATACAACCAGTTATTCCTGTGCCTTTTCGTTCTCATCGCTGCCTTTTTTCTGATAGCCGCAACAGCGTCGGACCTGACCAGCCTCGGCCTTGAAGAATTGATGCAAATTCCAGTATATGGAACATCCAAATTTGAACAAAAGGCATCTAACGCGCCATCGAGCATCACCATCGTCACTGCCGATGATATTCAGAAATACGGATACCGCGCTGTCTGACCTGCTGCGCAGTGTGCGTGGGTTTGACGTTACATATGACCGCAACTACCGGTTGCAAGGCTAATGAAAGTATTAAACTGGGCATTTGGGGCCTTAATCAGTTTGATGATACCTTTGATAAATTCAAGGGAAAACCGTTTGACAGATGCTTCCTGGAGATTTCCGAAATTTCCGAGAGTCAGTCTCTGGATCAGTTTCAGGCTGTCTTCATCAGCATTTCCGAAAAAGCTGGGTTACAGGAGATATTGGCCAGACTGAAACCATTGCCGGTGCTGATTATCGGAGATTCCCCAGGGTATATGCAGGCAGGTGTCATGATCAATCTGATTCAACGAGATGATAAGCTGGGTTTTGAAATCAATATGAAAATTGCCAAAGCTGCGGGGCTAAAAATCAGTTCCCAATTATTGAAGCTGGCATCCGACATTCAGGAATAACCGTTGCAATGAAATCCATTCAGAACATTCCCATACGCAATAAAATCCTCCGAATGATCCTTCTGACCTGTGGCTGCGCCCTGCTGCTGATTGGGACGGTGGTCATCACACGAGATATTGTCAGTGAACCCATAAAAATATCAAACAACCTGTCGGTGATTGCCGAAATGTTGGGAATCAATGTCACTTCGGCGCTTGTATTTCAGGACGCCAAATCGGCCGCGGATACGTTGAATTCTTTAAAGGTGGAATCGCAGATACAACACGCGTTCATTTTCAGCCCGAATGGAAACCTGTTTGCCAGTTACTGTAATAATTTATTGGAATGCGGTGAAAATACCGTACTTCTGGATGAGGCACGGCAGTGGTTAAATTTGACATCCGGTAAAGCCGGCAGGGCCAAATATGAATTTAAGGGAACATCTCTTAAGTTAAAATATGACATTTATTCACGTGGCGATCACCTCGGAATTCTGTTTCTATATGTGGACATGACGGATCTTCGCAATCGCTTGATACTGCTGGCTTTGACGGTTGCTAGCGGCATTCTCATCGCACTGACTGCGGCGTACATTCTTTCACTCAGATTCCAGCGGCTGATCACCGATCCGATTATTCACTTACAAGAGAAAATGTGGCAAGTCACCCGGCAAGGTGATTATACCACTCGCGCAAACTCGTTCTATCCCGATGAAATCGGGGAATTGATCACAGGGTTCAACACCATGATTGAAACCATCCAGGCATGGGATCAAACCCTGCGGCATCATGGCGAGAAGCTGGAACAGAAAGTGGCCGAACGGACCGCAGCACTGATGGCCATGAACGATACCCTTACCCGAACCGTGAACGAACTGCGGGTTGCCAGGGATTCCGCAGAAGCATCGGAAGCAGCCAGCTCGGCCAAATCCCAATTTCTGGCCAACATGAGTCATGAAATTCGAACGCCCATGAACGGGGTGATCGGAATGATTGAGCTTCTGCTGACTTCCCAGTTGACGGAAAAACAGCGCAAATTCGCGAAAACTGCGTATTCATCTGCCACTGCCCTGCTCAACGTCATCAACGATATTCTGGATTTTTCCAAAATTGAAGCCGGAAAACTCACGCTGGAAAAAGTCCCTTTTTCATTGTCTAAAGTACTGACCGAGGTGAGGGATCTGATGATCCGGCAGGCCGAGGATAAAGGTGTGAATCTTGAAATCCCGGTAGCAGATTTGCCACCAGCTCTGTTGGGCGACCCCATGAAAATAAGGCAAATTCTTATCAATCTGGTTGGTAATGCCATCAAGTTTACCGAATGTGGCCATGTCCGGCTTACGGTGGATGTTCTTTCCCGGCAGGAAAACAGCATAAAATTACGGATTGAGGTTACAGATACCGGCATCGGCATTTCACAGGAACAGCAGGAGATTGTTTTTGAGTCGTTTTGCCAGGCGGAAGACGGAATGACCCGACGTTTCGGCGGAACAGGGCTGGGACTGGCCATCGCCAGACAACTTATTCAACTCATGAATGGCCAGATCGGAGTACAAAGCCAGGTCGGGGTTGGGAGTACCTTCTGGCTGGAATTGCCGTTTGAAGTTTCCGGGGAAATCATCCTTGATCGTATCAAGACTGCATCTAACAGTAATTCGGCTGATTCTATTCCAAAAATGAATATCCGCATACTACTGGTCGAAGACAATCCGATCAATCAAGAGGTGGTTCTGGAAATGCTGTTATTTTTAGGGTGCCAGGCACATGCGGTATCCGACGGACTGCAGGCTGTCGATGCAATAGACAATCAACCATATGATCTGATTTTGATGGACTGTCAGATGCCCGTTATGGACGGTTATCAAGCTGCACGTAATATCCGTATGATCGAACAGGACAAGGGCCTAAAGTCTGTTCCCATAATAGCCACAACGGCCCATGCCATGCAAGGTGATCGGGAAAAATGTATTTTGGCGGGGATGAATGACTATCTCTGCAAACCTTTTTCCCTGAATCAGCTTCAAAAAACCATTTGCAACTGGACCGGATTTCAAGTGCAGCTCAACTCCCCATCGCCAGTGCCGAATCCCATTGCCGCTCCTTCTTTACCATTGCCGAGCGACAAGGTCAACTGCCTGGATGCAAAAGTCCTGCAAGATATTCAAAAACTGAGTAACGGATCCACCGATCTACTGAAAAAAGTTTTAGCTTCCTTTCTGAAAAATACCCCGATTCGAATCGCCGAAATTGACCGGGGTATTCGGGAAAATAATGCGGAAAATGTTTTTCAGGCATCTCACAGTCTCAAAACATCCAGCGCCATGGTGGGAGCCATGACACTGTCAACCTTGAACAAAGAACTGGAACTGAATGCCTACCATGGAACAATACTATCCAATGCACCGGAGCATCTGGCCAGCATCGAATCCGAATACCAGAGGGTGGCGACGGCTCTGGACTCCTTTATTAACACCCTTTAATCAGGGCTGATCAGTTCTGGCCATGGCCCGCTTTGCAGCAACTGATGTATAGAAAAACAGGATCGCCAATTCTGGCGTCCCGAGCATTTCAGAGACTGGCTATCCGATCGGCAATTGCGTTGCCCATCGACGATGTGCCGACCGCCAGATTTTTATCCAATGCGATATCGCGGGTATGAATTCCGGATGACAAGGCATCTGCCACCGCACTTTCAATGGCACATGCCTCCTGATCCCGGCCAAAGCTGTACTTGAGCATCATGGCAGCGGATAAAATCTGGGCCACGGGATTGGCGATTCCCATGCCGGCGATGTCCGGCGCCGATCCCCCAGCCGGCTCGAAGAGACCGAATCGGCTCTCATTCAGACTCGCCGACGGCAGCAGGCCCATGGAACCCGTCAGCATGGCGCATTCATCGGAAATGATGTCACCAAACATGTTTTCACAGAGCAGCACATCGAAGCGGTGGGGGGTTTTGATGAGCTGCATGGTCGCATTGTCAATGTAAAGGTGATCCAGTTCCACATCCGGGTAATCCTTTGCCACCTCACAGACAATTTCCCGCCAGAAGACCATGACGGTCAGCACATTGGCCTTGTCGATGGATGTGACTTTTTTTCTTCGGCGTTGGGCGATTTCGAATGCCGCCCGCGCAATTCTTTCGATCTCCCGGCGGGTGTAAACCATGGTGTCGAATGCTTTTTCCTCGGGACCGAATCCTTCCCGGCCCTTAGGTGTTCCAAAATAAATGCCTCCGGTCAGTTCCCGAACACAGAGAATGTCAAACCCGTTGCCCACGATTTCGGGTTTCAGCGGACTGGCGGCTGCTAGGGCCGGATAGACTTTTGCCGGCCGAAGATTACAAAAAAGATTAAAGTGTTTTCTCAGAGGAAGCAGGGCGGCGCGTTCCGGCTGTTTTTCCGGCGCCAGTTTCTCCCATTTGGGACCCCCCACGGAACCAAAGAGGATGGCGTTGCTGCTTTCACATAACGCCAGCGTCTCGGGAGGAAGTGCCACTCCACATCTGTCGATGGCACATCCGCCGATATCCGCAGCCTGATATTCAAACTGAAAATCGAATTTTTCTCTGACCGCCTCCAGGACTTTCAGTGCTTCCTTCATTACTTCGGGCCCGATCCCATCTCCGGGCAATACGGCTATTCTATTCATCAATATCGGTTCCTTGCTGTTTCGTGCACGCCCCATTCAGGCTGAACAACCTTTCTTGTCTTTTATACATGATCTCTTTAATGTTCTGGACCAGCTCCTCAGGGTTCGGCCTGGAGAGTTGAACGCCGACATGGCGGATTCCCCCTTGTGGCGCAGTTTATCCAATACCCGCGTCGTTCTTTTATGATGCAGAAAAGTTGCAGCGTCAAGAACAGATTTCTGTTGATTCCGCCGACCGGCATGATTACTATGGACAATAAGAAAAGAATTTTATTTTGTAACACCGGCTTTCAGCAGGGGCAACTCCATGTGGCTGCCTCTGATGCGAAGGGGTAAGCATACGGGTTTACCCCTTAGAGAATTGCATATATTTACATATAGTTGTGATTCCGGTATGTTGTATTTATAATTTCTCACACGAAAACCATTTAAACCCAGGAGGCACACCATGATCGACAAAAAACAGATTTGCGAAAAAATCAGAGAAATATATCCGGACATCGGCGCATGCGGCATTGACGTCGAAGTGGAATATGATCATATTCAGAAAAGGTGGGTCGTTGACCTGAAAAAAGATCGCCATGAACTGAAAACGTATCTTGAACCCGGAGACGCCGAATCCTGCCTGCTTGGCAAGCAGTGCGTCAGCCTGGGTATAGAGATCGCCCAATTGCGCGGCAATATCGAAAGAATGTAGCACCGGTTCCGGATATAAATGGAATCCATCGATATTCTCTCCATGTTCACCCTGGGCCTTCTGGCTCAGGGTCATTGCATCGGCATGTGCGGCCCCCTGATCATTGCCTTTCCCGGTCGGACAGGGCGGTTCATGCCGCATCTTTATTACCATTCCGGAAGGATCGCCACTTACGGCGCCGTAGGGGCGATCATGGCGGCAATCGGCAAAAGCCTGCCGCAAATTGCCGCTGCCACGTCTTCCGATCCTCAGATCTGGCTGATGCGGGGCAAGATCGGTTTTGCCTTGATCGCCGGCGTGTTTCTCTTTCTTTTCGGTATCTGTCGAATCGGCTTGGTTTCCGAACCCGCATGGATGGCAGCAGCCTCACCAGGCCACATTCCCGGCTATCGCCATATCGTCCGGGCTGCCATTCAGGACAGCAAAGCGACCGGTATGGCACTGCTGGGGCTGATGATGGGTCTGCTACCGTGCGGTCTGTCCTATGGTGCGTTTGCCCGGGCCCTGCCGGCCGAATCCGTCATAAAGGGCATACTGCTGACCAGCGCATTCGGTCTGGGCACCCTTCCCGGACTCTTGCTCCTCGGCACGGGTATCGGCACAATCATGCGACGATTCCAACGCCAGTCCGATATCCTGGCAGGTCTGCTCATGCTGGGAATGGGCCTTAATTTATTATTCCGCGGCGTCAAACTGATGCTGTAAGGTCAGTTCGGGGAGGCATCAAGAGGGTGCCTTATTTCTTTATCAACCGCAGTGTGTTGCCCACAACGCTGAGGCTGCTCAGCAACATGGCGATGACGGCAACCATTGGATTCAGCAGACCGCTGGCGGCGATCGGAATGCTGATTAGGTTGTAGATGAGCGCCCACCAGAGATTCTGGGTGATAATGCGACTCACGCTCCGGGCCAGATTCAGCAGCTCCGGCAATTGGGCTGGATCACCGCGCATCAGGATGATTCCGGCAGACTCGCGTCCCAGTGGATAACCGGAATGGACTGCAACCGCCAGATCCGCACCGGCCAGTGCCGGGGCATCGTTCACACCATCACCCACCATGGCCGTTTTCTCGCCGTTCTGGCAAAGGTTCCGAATGAACTCAGCTTTCTCCGCGGGCGTCAACCCGCCTCGAAAGTTCCGGATATCAAGCGCATCCGCCACGAATTTCACGGCCCGCGGCTCGTCTCCGGAAATCAGCGCCAATTTTTTCCCCATTTGCCGCAACGCTTTCAGAGCTTCCAAGGCTGTCGGCCGGATCCGGTCGCCAAAAACAAATATCGCAGCTGGCTGATCTGCGATGCTCATGAATACCCGCGAGACGTCCGCAGCTGCGCCATTAACCCATTCAGCGTTTGCAGCACCACCGTTGATTTGCGAGCATAGCCAGGCTGGGGAACCGATCCTGACGGCAAGTCCCTCAACTCGGCCTTCGATGCCCTGCCCCATATCATGGATGACTTCGACATCGGGGATGTCAACATGGATCCGCAGTGCCCTGTTTCGGATTTCCACTGCGATGAAGTGCTGCGACCGGCTTTCAAGCGCCGCCGCACAGGCCAGTATCCGAACTTCTTCATAAGACCCCAGGCAAATGATTTCACGCAGAGACCAGTTGCCAGTGGTCAGCGTGCCCGTCTTATCAAAGACCACCGTTGTGACGCGGTCCGCCTGTTCAAAAGCGGAAAAATCACGCACCAGCAGCCCTTTGCGGGCAGCCAGGGAAATGCCGGCAACGCGCGCCAGCGGAATGGCAATGCCAAGCGCGCAGGGACAGGAGATCACCATGACGGTAATGGCCCGAATCAGGCTCTCTTCCGGCAATCTTCCCGCCACAAAACAGCCTAAACCGGTAGCAATTGCCGTCAGGACAATTCCGGGCACAAACCATCTTAGAATCCGATCGGTTCTGCTTTCCAGGGGGATTTTCCGGCTGAGGGCGGTTTCCATGAGCCGAATCATCTGCCCGAGGGTGGAGTCGCTTCCAACGGCCA
>JAPLJE010000521.1 GCA_026388755.1 Deltaproteobacteria bacterium
CCACGACCATCCCATTCTCATGATACCCAAAAACTATCGCCGGGGGTTTCTGGACGATCTGTTTCAAAATGACGAATTCAAATGGAATTTGTTTACGGAAAAAGAATATGAATGGGTCTTTCACGATAACCCCTGCACCATCTGCAGTTCCCTGTACGATGCCCTGCTTAAAAAACTGAAAAGTCCAACGAAAGTATTCGAAATGATTTATGCGCGGCCCTATCAGTTCAACCGCAGGCTTGGAGAGGGGATTACCGTATTCAATCCCGGCGACAGACCTATGCGCCAGAATGTCTTAACCAACCCCATGCTGCAAGTCCGCATCAACGGCCTGCTCAAGGACAGCAATCAGGTAAAATACATTCATTCACAGTATGCCAAGACTAACAACGGAATTTATGCCTTGATGGACATCAAATCGCACAATATCGAGCGGCTGATCGAGCTCCACAACATTATCAGCGAGGCGGTTCACAAGGTTGAAGATATCGAGGAAAATGTCAATTCCCTGTTCATGGCGCTCATGAATCCAGAAGACAAGAAAAACATTCAGGATTTTCAATCGTTTTCCGATCGGATTGTCTATATCAACATTCCTTACGTTCTGGATCTTCAGACGGAAGTAAATATTTACCGCAATATTTTTGGAAAACACATCGATGAATGTTTCCTGCCCAGAGTCCTTCACAATTTTGCACGGGTCATCATTTCCTCCCGCATTAAAACCCGCTCCGACGCACTTCTGGAATGGATTGGAAGCCCTGAAAAATATCACCTGTATTGCGACGACAATCTTCAACTGCTGAAAATGGAGATCTACACCGGATACATCCCGCCATGGCTCACGGAAGAAGACCGGGAACGCTTTACGGCCCAACGCAGACGAAAGATCATTGCCGAATCTGAATTCGAAGGAATAATCGGATTTTCAGGCCGCGACGCCATCAAGATCTTTAACGAGTTTTATTCCACCTG
The DNA here is from genome assembly GCA_026388755.1 of Deltaproteobacteria bacterium. Taxonomy (GTDB): domain Bacteria; phylum Desulfobacterota; class Desulfobacteria; order Desulfobacterales; family Desulfatirhabdiaceae; genus RAAP-1. Next base: position 976 of record JAPLJE010000521.1, read on the forward strand.
TTCAAAAGAAGACAGTCTGATCAACATGAATGCCCTGTATAATTACTTTACCAACGTTCGAAAGGATCTGGCCCGCTCGATTCCATCCGGATTCCTGGACTCCCTGCTTCACATGTACAACTACACCATTTTGCAGGAGGTCAAGGAATCTCTCTATTATTTCAATGAGGATCAGATTTCAAAAGACATTCAGAATTATATGTTTGCAGTCAATTTTGAGCCGGATACTGAGGAAATCTGTAAATATACCGGAGAGCGGATTGAAATCACAGAAGATTTCTTCAGAAACATTGAAAATCACCTGCTGGGAGTCAAATCCGTTCAGGCCAGACGCCTGTCTTTTAGAAAGGATGTGCAAAAGGAATATACTTCCCGGACCTTGACTCAGGAAATCCTGATGGAGGAAAAATCCATTACCAAAACCTTTTTATTTGACGCCCTTCATGAGCGCTATGTCTTCAACCTGAAGGAAAAAGCACTGGATCCCTTTATGGATAACAAGAATTTCCGTATGGCCATCAAGGACTATGGAAGCGATGATTTTAAAACTTACGACAAACGCATTCGAAATGATGTCACCTTCCTGATAGCCAATCTCTGCAATAAATATCGCTATACCCAGCAAGGCGCCAAAGAAGTCTGCATCTATGTCGTTGATAATGACCTGCCCAAAAAATTTGCCGCTACATCCTGACTATACGAATACTGGTCCATATCCGTATAAAGGAAACTGTTCAGTAGTGCTGTTACGCCATGATTGAAAAAATGGTAGCCGCAATCTTCCCTTTTTTCTTTGACACACGGGCTGGTTGGTCTTATTCTGAAGTACAAGAGTAATAGCGAAAGCCAAAAGCCTTCGGGGGGCAGTATGGGTCTGAATTCTGCGGGGGAACCCGCGCGCATCCTTATCGTGGACGATGATCCGGACATCCGGAACATATTCAAGGAAGG
>JAPLJE010000038.1 GCA_026388755.1 Deltaproteobacteria bacterium
GATGCCCGGCGCCCAATCCATGTACCACCGACATTCAGAACAATATCACCGCTTGCTGCAATATTGAGGATGAACTCGTAGGTCTGGGTTTCACCCAGGAATGGAATCGCCTCTCCCATATTGGGTGGCGGCGGTTCGGTAAGATCGTCCATTAAAGATCCCACAAAATCGGAATCTTTCGCCCTTTTGAGAACAAAGTTCTTGAAATCCCGGTGATCAAACAACTCGGAAAGAATCTTCGCCTCGACAGCCGACGGGATTTCGCCGCCTTGTTTGGTAATTTTTTCTATATCAAAAACACAATTCTGAGGCTGCTGGAAATCCCATTGGCGCAAGATCGCCATCCGGTTGAATCGGGACTTCAATGCCTCCCGCAATGGACGGTCGAAATCATTACGCAATGATTTGTAACATGCTTTGCCAACCATGCACCGAGGCATGAATTTAAATTGGCACTGTCACCTTCAATTTGATCCGGAATCACCAGAAGAACCGGCCGATCCCACTTGAAGGGTTTATCCATATCGTCCACATCACTCCAGGGATCATTTTTCCAATCTAAGCCGAGGACGATGACACGTGATGGTGGCTGAGCTGTCTCAGGAACAAAAATATGCCGTAAGGTTTTTCTTGTATGGGTAATGTCCTTGCCGGGATACACTGTCATCCCTGCTGTTGAAACAGCCCCGATATTCCAAAGCTTGTTGTTTTTTGCGCAAGCACGAACTTTTGACCGCGGATTTTCGGAAACCCCAATCCATAAGGGGCCATCCGGCACCTGATCTCCATGGATATTGACACTGTTTTCAATGAGCAGGGCAAGCTCCGCCTGGAATGCATTGTCATCGATTGCCGCATTTCTGGTAATGTCCAGGTGAAGCTCCGCGGGTGTGCCGCCTGCTGTTTTACCCGGTGATAAGGATCGCATCCATATGGCGCTTATCAATTCGCGCGCATTGGGAACGCCAACACCCGAATCGCGAACCGACTCAAGGTTACGCTGCGCAATCTGTCTGAGTTTCTCTTGGCCGGCTTGAACGGAAATTGAATCAACAAGGGTTTGTACCTCTTCAGAATCACCATCAACAAAGAAATCGGCCGGAGTGATAAAGGGTACGGAATCACCACGGGTTTTGAATACCTGGGCCAATATACGTATCATATCCCGGGTCTCCTGCGCCACGGAGGAAAGAAGGATGTGATCTTCGAGAAGGTCAAGTAACTCCGGGCTGAACGGCCAGCAAGAGATGGTTTCTTTTTGCACCCGGCCTTTTTCGGCTTCTGATTTATTGGCATGAACCAGACGAAATCTCTCATTCGCATAGGCTCCCGCCACGCCCATAATTTCGGATTCCGGGATATTGCGACGGTTTTCGAAAAGACGGTGGAGGAGCAGTTTCTGGCGGTCCTGCTTGGCGGAAGGCCCACGGAAATCGATAATTACAGGTCCCTGCCGGTGTACCTGCTGGAACGCTTCGTTTTGGTTGTTCAGCACCGAAATAGCAAAAATCAGAATTTCCGGGCGATCTTTTGCAATTTCAGAAAGAATCTGCACAAAATTGAATGCGTATTTCTTAAGGAGCAAGCCGGTTTTAGGGTCCTTGTCGGGTAGGCCGGTATACCAGGTTTGAAATTCGTCCAGAATGAGACAGGTGGGCATTTCTTCGAACATTTTTTCCATGAGTGTCCGGGGTGGGAATGGATTATTCATGCTCTCAAATTGGCCACGGTAATATTGCCCTTTGGGGTGTCTGTCAAACAGCAGATCCCAAAGCAGGAAATATTCATGGTTGTGAACAGGTTCGGAAATTGGGAAATAACCTTTCACCATCTCAAAATTATTAGGTTCAGCACTTCCAGTGTTTGAACTCCACTCTTTCAGCCATGATTCAACAATCGCAGGAGATTCAATTGCATGATGCATGACTGCCATGATATGCGATTTGCCGCGGCCACGATCTCCCATAAGAATGATGGGGCAACCGCTTTTTTTTGTACTGATAGCCTTCAACGCGGTTTGAACATCGGCTGTTGGATACGTGATCGAGAGAATTTGGTCGGCGGACTTTTGTGCGGCGCCTTGATTATCACTTGTTCGAAGTGCGATAGCCGTGCCGGGCATGTGCGCGCCGAGAAATTCATCTCTGAGTTTCAGGCCTATCATCATTGCTTCTCCCTTTGTACTTTTATCAGGTATCGTTTGCTTCTATTGCATGAAGTGCCAGCCGTAATGGCCCTTTTTCCATATACTCATTTCCATACAGCCACGCGAAACATACGTGCCATTGTTTTGGCGCCGGCATGAGAAAGTGGCAATCGATTTGGCGAAATCTTCACTGACAAGGCTTTTGAAGAAACAAACAAATTCATCGGGTTTTACCTTGATCTTGCAAAGGCCTGAAGGGGAGTATGCGCGCCCGCGATCGATATGGATCTATCGTAATGAGAGCACCCTGCAGAAGTTCTTCCCCGAATTGCCTGATGGCATTAAGAACCAAAGATCCGCTCGCTTCCGGGGTGATATTTTGAGTGCGTACCTGAATGACACTCGGTCCTGCTGCATGCGTAGATGCCAGCAAGGCGCCGAAATCCAGGTCATGCGTGAAAACAATGAAACCGTGTTCCTGAGCGTAGTCCATGATTTCGCTATCTTTGGCGGTGGGCGCGCCAATGTCGGACCAGTGGATACATTTTACCCCTGAAGCAGTCAAGAACTGCACCCATCGGGGTGGCAGGTTCATGTCAAGCAATAGTTTCATCCGGTTGCAACCACAAGTTCTCTCTCTTCTGATCGCCACGCAGCGTATGAAAGAGCTTCCGTGACATCATTTCGCTCCAGATAAGGATATTCCGACAGAATATCGTCAATTGTCTTACCAGAGGCAATCAGACCGACAATGGTTCCCACAGTTACCCGTAAGCCCCTGATGCAGGGTTTCCCTCCCATTACCAGAGGATCCACAGTAATCCTTTTTAATGGTTCCATCACAACCTCCCGGTTTCATGACCGTAGAAATGACAATTCGGAATTGATCATGGTCCAACCCAGATCAACATAACTGCTTTCTTTTCCCCTTTGAAAAAGAAGGGTTAAGAATGTTATTATCCTATATCCTACTGATATGATGGAAAACACAATATGTCAACCGGTATTCACGTGCGAAGGAATAACTGACTTGGGATGACCGGTGACCGGACCGCAGCCGCAGCCGATACCTCCAAATTAAATTCGGGCTCACAGAGCCGGTTGGCGGCCATGGCAAGCAAGGCTCTCTCATGGGCCGGAACAACTGCTTATATTTCTAAAATAAATTGACAAGTAATTCTGAATTAGATTA
>JAPLJE010000801.1:0-2335 GCA_026388755.1 Deltaproteobacteria bacterium
GAAAAAGACAAAGAATAGGAAGAATAATTTTCTGGCCACAGAACAGTATAATGGCCAAGAAAAACCCCTTAAGGGGTGATTAGTATTTAAGCCCTTATAGGGCTTTAATCAAGCCACCGGCTATGCCGGTGGTCATGACTTTTCGGTCTCGAAACCTATATTATTGGCTTTCTTAATAAACTGAGACAATATGTCTTCATCTACGGTTGGTGTTCGCGACAGCAACCAAAGATAAGATGTATTCGGACCGGAGACGAATGCATATTGATACTTATCTTTATCCAATTCGAACACGACATAGGAGCCGTAAAATGGTCCGAAGAAAGAAACTTTCAAGTACCCATCACTTGATTTTCCGACGAAGAATGCCTTTCCTTCCGCTTCACTCCATTTATTATTTTTCTTGGAAAAACCACGGTTTTTAACTTGGACACCTCCGTCTTCCCGTAACGAATACTCGGCAGTTACCTGTTCCATTCCTCTTTCAAAAGAATGATCCAAACGAGCAATCTCGTACCATTTGCCAAGATATTTATTGAGTTCAAAATCAATGACTGGTGTAACAGATTTTGGCATCCCCAAACAGCCGCTAAGAAATAATGCTGCGACCATCCCAAAAAGTTTTTTCAATATTTATACCCTTTGTCTAACGCCCGGCATAAAACGAGACGGCTTTTTGTCGTTGCCTTTAATGCCTATAATGCATTCCCTATATTAAAAATACTCGACTCACATAACAAGTAAGTAGGCATCTTCTGTATATCATCTGTTTTAAAAAGATAAACAGAACAATTACGAGTTTCTTTTGCATAATAATATGTTTGATAGAAATTATCATCACCTGCATCTTCATATTCTTTGGAGTCATGCTTACTTGCATATATCCTTGAGTATGGCCATCTTTAACGATACGAATGGTATCATTCACTCTCCTGAACCCTCCGGCAACCGTAATAATTTGTAATCCATAATCCACAGAGGTCAATAATGCAAAAACACCTCCGCATATTTTTTTGCTTCTGTTGCTTGCATAAGCCGATATATTTCAACATTAATCCAAAATTATCCTATGATAAAACTGACATGTCTGTCAAACAATTGATGCATTTCGAATAGGTGACCATGGACACGGTAATTCACACGCTTTGGATGTGCACTATGGATGTGCACTATGGGAAGAAAGCTACTACCATTTTAATCGTATACTTTCGGCAGGAGTACATAAATTATCTGCTATTCGGTGTGCAGCAGACAGGTCAAAACGGTATTTGCCAGTTGTGGATATCGTATTGGGGTGGGGGGGGAGGAGGTGATAATGGAAAACCGACGGGTCGTCTCTACCATTTATTTCTGGATACCACCCATGTTGTAACCGGTAACGTAACGTGTCGGGCAGCATCCCGAGTACTTGACAGGGAAGGTTTTCTTTGTTAAGTGTTTTACACACTGGATATGCATGCTTCATTGCTATATGGGTAAATATATGGGGAAAAGTAGATCCAAGAGACCATAAAAGACCAAAGTAGATCCAACAGGTACAATCAGCTATTGAATAAATTCAATTATATTGGGCAAATAGAGGGTGTGTTGTCTTATTCGTAATCAGCAGGTCCGCGGTTCGAATCCGCGCGCCGGCTCCAAAAAAATCAATAAGTTACAGCGAAAAATGATTTTCTTTTTTTTCGTTCGTGTCAAAAAAGTCCAGTTTGCCCCGTGTTTTTTATTCACGGTGCCGGTCTTTTTATCAATGCCATCGTTGACAGTCAACCCCCAAAGTTTCAGCCCTTAGGTTCCCCAAACAAAAAGCCCTCGATCCCCGGACAAGGGAATCCAGTTTGATGGGTAGAAAGCCAAGACATGCCAAACCCTCTGGTTTCGTATTATTCCCGCCCGCTGGCTGCCCTGCTTGGGGCTTTGATGGCCGGTATTCTGTTGGGTTCGGAAGCGCCGGACCACTGGATATGGGTATGGCCCGTGGTTCTGGCCAGAATATCCGGAATCCTGTTTGGGATTATCCGGCGCGATCCGATATGGCTGGCGCCCCTTATCCTCTTTGTTGGCGCAGGCTATTTTTCAATTCAGCCCTGGGTGACTGCCCGGCTGCCTGACCACCATATTTCACACTTTGTCACTGCCGCCTCGTGGAACATCGCCGGTATCATGGACTCTCCCGCCTGGACCGATAACCAGCGCCAGAAATTCGATTTAGCGGTTGAAACCCTGGAAAGTGACCATAACATTATTCCGGTCACCGGCAAACTCCGGGTGACCCTTGAAGGGGAGCTCCTGGATCTGAATATGGGGGACCGCATCTGGTTTACAGGCAGAATCCACC
>JAPLJE010000801.1:2370-7283 GCA_026388755.1 Deltaproteobacteria bacterium
TTTATGGATCGGTTTTGATTCCAAGCAGCGAGATCGAACAGACAGCGCCACAGCGGGGCGGGTTTTTGCAGTGGGTTTACCGCATACGAAAGACAATTTCCCGGACTCTGGACAATATCGGCGAAGCAGATGAAAGGGCGGTATTAAAAGCCCTTCTCATCGGGGAGCGCAGCGGCATTTCCGAACGGATAACGGAGAATTTCAGCAAAGCCGGACTCAGTCATTTGCTGGCCATCTCCGGGCTTCATGTCGGGATTGTCGCCACGACATCATTTTTCATATTTCGATGGATATTAAGCTGGTTTCCATTTTTCCTCTGGCGCGCCTGGACACGAAAAGGCGCGGCGCTGCTTTCCCTGATACCGGTTCTGGGATATGGCCTGGTTTCCGGCATGTCGCCTCCAACCCAAAGAGCCGTCATCATGATCATCATCTTCCTGATGACGTTTCTGATTCACAAGGAACACGAGTCGCTGAACACGCTGGCCACGGCGGCAATCCTGATTCTGATTCTTCACCCGCCCTCCCTTTATTCCATTTCTTTTCAGCTCTCCTTTGCATCGGTGTTTGCCATTCTCTATTTTCTTCCCAGGCTCTGGCAGCCGGACGACGATGTCTCTGGTATCCGAAAGCGCATCAAGAATTACGCTTACTCATCCCTGTGGGTGACCCTGTCAGCCACCCTGGGCGTCCAGCCGCTGGTGATGGTTTATTTTAACCAGATCTCCCTGATCAGTCCGGTTTCCAATATTATTCTGATTCCGATTGTGGGGTTTGGGGTTGTCCCCCTGGGACTTTTCTTTGCCGGTATATCGCTGATTTCTCCAATTGCTTCCCTGTGGGGATTTGAACTTTGTGCCGCAATTTTGAAAATATCCCTGAACCTCACCGATTTTTTGGCAAACCTTCCGTTTTCCTCCCTCAAGACCATAACGCCTTCACTGCTGGAAATAACCTTTGCTTACTTGCTGTTATTGGCGCTGATCACATTGAAGAAGAAACCCCTTTCGGATTCACAGCTGTTAAGAGCTCTTTCCATTCGAAACAAGGAAAGCTTGTCAGACGGTGTGAAAAACATGTTGCTGATGATCACTGTTGTTTCGGCGAGTCTGCTTTGCCTGGATGCGCTCTATTGGGGATATCAACGTTTTTTGCGCTCCGATTTCAGGGTGACGGTCCTGGATGTTGGTCAGGGTACGGCCAGCCTTCTGGAATTTCCCAAAGGTCCGGTGATGCTGATTGATGCCGGCGGTTTTTCGAGTTTTTCTGCATTTGATATGGGGAAAATGGTGGTGGCGCCGCTGCTGTGGCGGAAAAAAATCAGGACCGTGGATATTCTGGTCCTGTCACATGCCAACAGCGATCACGTCAATGGAATGGCCTACATTGCCGAGCATTTCCATGTGAAAGCCATTTGGGCAAACACGGAACCGGAAGACAGCTCGGGGTACCGGCGCTTCATGGACGTGCTTCAGGAGCAGAGCCTGTTTCCCGCGGACTTTAAAACCTTTGCCCGGCATCATGAAATTAACGATGTGTCCCTAGATATTGTCAATCCACCTCCGGATTTCATGGAGAGGCGACAAATGGAAACCTGGCGGGATATCAACAACAATTCCCTTGCGGTTCATGCCGGCTTTGGAAATGTCACCCTGCTTTTTCCGGGGGATATCAAATCCGGGGCTGAAAAAGAAATGGTCGCCCTGTTTGGAGATCGCCTTCAAAGCCGGGTTCTGGTTGCTCCGCACCACGGCAGCAAGACCTCGAATTCCGCTGCTTTTGTTGAGACAATCAAGCCGCAGTCCGTTATTTTTACAACCGGCTTGAATAATCGCTTTAATTTTCCACACCCATCGGTTATAAAGCGATATCAGGATATGGGCGCGACACTGCTGAATACGGCAACCCACGGGGCGGTTCAAATTTGTACAGATGGAAACACACTGACAATCACTCCGTTTAACTCCAAAAATGTGGAGAATCACCATGGTGACCTTTGAATCCCTGTCTGAACGAAAAGATAAGATCGCGGTTGTCGGGCTGGGATATGTGGGCTTGCCGCTGGCCGTTCATCTTTCCCGGCATTTTGAAGTTGTCGGATACGATTTAAAGCCTGACCGGATCCGGGAACTGAAAAATGGCAAAGACAGAACCCTTGAAATTGCCGAAAGCGATCTGGCCAATGCCCGCATTTATTTTACGGCGGACCCATCCGAGCTCGGCCAATGCCGGATGATTATCGTTGCGGTTCCCACGCCTATTGATGCCTACCGCATTCCGGATTTAAGCCCGCTCCGAGGAGCATCCGGCGCGGTCGGTAAATTCATGAAGAATGGCACGTGCGTTGTCTTTGAATCCACGGTTTACCCCGGTGCCACCGAGGAAGTCTGCGTGCCGATCATGGAAAAAGCGTCCGGACTGAAGCTGGGGATTGATTTTACAGCCGGTTATTCTCCAGAGCGGATCAACCCCGGGGACAAGGAACATACCATTGATAAAATTGTCAAGGTGGTGTCCGGATCGGATCCGGCGACCACGATGCTGCTCGGCAAGGTTTACGGTACAATCGTTTCCGCGGGCGTCCATCCCGTTTCTTCCATTAAGGTGGCCGAGGCAGCTAAAGTGATCGAGAATACACAGCGGGATTTGAATATCGCCCTGATGAACGAGCTGGCCATGATATTTGACAGGATGGACATCGATACTTCCGAGGTGCTGAAGGCTGCCGGAACCAAGTGGAATTTTCTGCCGTTCCGGCCGGGGCTTGTCGGCGGTCACTGCATCGGCGTGGACCCGTATTACCTGACGTTCAAGGCGGAATCCCTGGGGTACCATCCGGAGATGATTCTGGCCGGAAGACGCATCAACGACAATATGGCTAAATTCATCGCCGAGCGAACCGTCAAGATTCTCATCAACTCCAGCAAACAGGTGCGTGATTCCCGCGTGGCCGTCATGGGGCTCACCTTCAAGGAAAACGTTCCGGATCTCAGAAACACGAAGATTGTTGATATCATTTCTGAATTGAACACCTATGGTGTGAATGTCGTGGTTCACGACCCGATTGCGGACCCGGATGAAGCCAGGGCGTATTATGGCATCGACCTTCAGCCCCTGGAGGGCCTCGGCCGGGTGGATGCGGTCATCGTGGCGGTGATTCACGATACCTACAAGTCCATGGGGCTTTCCCGGATGGCCCGGCTCTGCTACGATGGATGCCCGATCGTCATTGACATCAAAGGCGCTTTCAACCCGGATGACGCCCGGATTGAACAGATTCGTTACTGGAGGCTATAGATGCCTCCTGACTGCTGATCTCTTTCCTATCAACCCACTCAATTGGAGGATGCCATGAAAAAACACTTTGCCCTAGCTCTGCCGTTGATGCTCATGTTGACCCTTATCCTTGGAATGCAGACAAGTTATGCCGCGGAAACCATCAAAATCGGCGTGTTATACCCCTTGACCGGAGGTGCTGCAGCCGAAGGCCGGGAACTTCGGGCCGGGGCCGAGCTTGCTGCGGAAATCGCCAACACCAGCAAAATCAAGATGGATATGGCCAAACGCGTGGGTATCGCCTCGATGGGCGGCGCAAAAATCGAGCTGATATTCAAGGATCATGAGGGCAACCCCACCCTTGGCGCGGATCAGGCAAAAAAACTGATTCAGGACGACAAGGTGATCGGCATTCTGGGCTGCTATCACAGCGCGGTGACCAAAACCGTCAGTGCGGTCTGCGAGGAAATGGGCATTCCCATGATCAACGATTCCTCCACGTCGCCTGCCCTTACCACGCGCGGATTCAAGTGGTTCTGGCGGACAACGCCGCATGACATCACCTTTACCCAGGACCTTTTCGAATTCCTGAAAGGCATTACCGAAGGCAAGGCCATGGGCGTTCCGGCCATTCCCAAGGCCCAGATCAAAACGCTGGCCGCTGCCTGTGAAAAAACCGAGTGGGGGTCCCAGGTGTCTGAAACCATCGGAACCCTGTCCAAGGACTATGGGTTTGAACTGAAAAAGTCCATCCTCTATGCGGCAAAATCGCCGGATCTCTCCAGCGAGGTTCGCTCCCTGAAATCCGCCAGGCCCGACATCATGCTCTTTGCCTCCTATGCCTCGGATGCCATCCTGATGATGAAGACCCTGAAGGCTGAAAAAGCCGGTCCCAAAATGATCTGGGGACAGGATGCCGGTTTTGAGGCCCCGGAATTTCGCAGCACGCTGGGTGATGATGTGATCGGCATCCTGACCCGGACGGTATTCGCCCCCCAGGTCGGCCAGGTCAAGGATGTTTCGGGCCAGGTCAATTTCCTTTATAGAAAGAATATGGGTAGGGATTTGAGCGGTGCCTCGGCCAGGGCTTTTACCGGTGTGCAGACCTGGGTCGAGGTTTTGGAAAAAGCAGGCTCAACTGTGCCTGCCGCCATTCAAAAGGCCGCCAACACCATCATAATCCCCGGCGATCAACTGATTGTTCCCTGGAAAGGCATCCGCTTTGCCGCCTCGGGCAGCGATCAGGGTCAGAACGAGCTGGGCTCCGGCATGATCGGCCAGTACCAGAAAAACAAGGAAGGCGAAATCGTGATGGAAATCGTCTATCCGTTTGATGTGGCCACAGCCAAACTGATTTATCCGCTCAAGGGGTTCTGATGGAAATACTGGCCGGATCCCTCAGCGCCGGTCTGCTGATCGGAATGGTATTTGCCCTGGTTGCTCTGGGCCTGACCATCATTTTCGGGGTCATGGACATCGTGAATTTCGCTCACGGCGAATTTCTCATGCTGGGCATGTATACGGCACTTCTCACGGCCCGGGCAACCGGGGCCGATCCGCTGCTGACCATTCCTTTCGCCGGACTGGTCGGATTTCTTCTAGGGGTCATCTGCTACCTGGGGTTCGTGAAATACCTG
>JAPLJE010000462.1 GCA_026388755.1 Deltaproteobacteria bacterium
CCCTTGCCCTGAATTTCATTATTCCGGTGGTACAGGTTATTGGTGGCATTGCGGCTCACAGCATAGCCCTGATTTCCGATGCCATGCATAACTTCAGCGATTTTACGGCGATTCTGATTTCATACATCGCCCTCAAAATCGGAAAAAAAGGCGCTTCGCTTCAAAACACCTTCGGATACCGAAGAGCCGAGATCCTGGCTGCCCTATTGAACGTAGCGATTCTCTTCGGCGCATCCGCAATAATCGTCTATGGCGCGTTTCAACGGCTTCAAAATCCGGAAATCGTTTCCGGCGGTCTGGTCATGTGGATTGCGTCCATCGGTGTTATCGGAAACGGTTTTTCAGCCTGGTTGCTTCACCGGGATGCCAAGGACAGCCTGAATGTTCGTGGGGCCTTTCTCCACATGATGGGAGACATGCTGACATCCGTGGTGGTGCTCCTGAACGGCCTGATTCTGATCTACAAACCATGGTACTGGCTGGATCCGCTTCTGTCCGTGATGATCGTGATCTTTATCGTGAAGAACTGCTGGAACATTTTAAAGGAATCGACCGCCATTCTCATGAACGCCACCCCCGGACACCTGGACATCCAGGCGGTTCAAACGTTTTTGCAGACTTTTCCGGCCATTTCAGGCGTTCACTATCTCCATGCCTGGAGCCTGGGATCATCCGGCGTGGCATTTTCCTGTCATGTGGTCGTCGAAGACCAACCCATCAGTCAAACCCGGCAGCTTCGGGAAAAAATCAGCCACGCGCTTTTCCACGAGTTCGGTATCGATCACCCGGTCCTGCAGTTTGAAACCAATGCCTGCGGTAACGGGAACCTTTTCTGCGAAGATACCTGCGCCGCCATCAGCCCGCCCCCGCCAAACAAAAATGGCGACAGCCAGACTGCCCGGGTTGAAAAGGCATGGCCCCGGCACTTCGCCCTTGCGGCAAGACTGTTACTGGGCGGGGTGTTCATTTACGCCAGTCTGGACAAAATCCATCTCCCGGCCGCATTTGCAGAGACTGTGTTTAATTATCAGCTGCTTCCCTCCCAACTGATTAACCTGATGGCCCTGATACTGCCCTGGCTGGAGCTGAGTCTGGGAGTGCTGCTTCTTTCCGGAATCTGGGTGCCCGGCGCAACACTCGGTGCAAACCTCCTGCTGATCACTTTTCTGGGCGCGCTAATCATCAACACGGCCAGAGGCCTCAACATTTCCTGTGGATGTTTTTCGACTGATACAACTGCGGTTGGTCTTTCCTGGTGGGATGTCTTAAGGGACGTTTTCTTTTTCTGCCTTTCGGGTTATCTGCTGTTTTATCATTCAATCAGACGACTTGACCCAAAACCCGGACTTCCATAGGTTACAGGGCAACGCGCACGGAATGGTAACCGCCATGGGATCCGGGCATAAACCCTGATGAAATGCCTATTGCCCTTCCTGCGCCGAAGGTTGAGGCGCCACCTGCTGGGGCGCTACCGGTGAAGACGTCTCCGGTTGGGGTGCTGCCGGTTGAGATGATACCGGTGGTGGTTGTACCGGCTGAGGCGGCACGCGCTGAGGTTCTGAACTCAACGGAGCGAAGCGCCGGTCGATTCTGCCTGTTTCAGCCTTCACCCGCTCGATCATTTTCGCGAAGGCTTCCTCCAACGACTTTTCCATGACAACCACCTGCCCCTGAGTCATGATCAGCCGCTTCAGTTCAGGGATCTTCAAGGATGTCGCTGCTGCGAAATCGTGGCGTCTTGGTTGATGAGGGAGTTGATCTGTGCCGGTCCGTAGACCAGATCCCCCTTCGGGAAGCTGTAGACAATCAATTTACCGTAACTTGAGCGGTCGGACCCCGCCAGAGCCAGTGCCCTGAGATTGGCCCGGCCCTTCGGCGTAACCGGAGAAACCAGCACAAAATCAAAGCGATCGGGTTCGATCATCTCCAGAGTCAGGTAATAGGATCGGGTAGTCCGTTGTTTTTCCGGGGCGAGCCCGGGCGCTCCGACATCCCAGATATCCTCCTGCTGGTAAAAGACCTCCGGATCCGTTTGGTGATATTTGGCATAGATAAACATCTGGATATCGAAAAGATCCTGCGGATATCGAACCTGGGACCGGACTTCCGGGGGCATCTGACTTTCATCTTTGAAAAATCCGGGATACATCCGTCGATAGGCATTAATAATCGGGTCCTTGGTATCAAAAATATAATAATCCACTTTTCCGTTATAAGCATTGACCACAATCTTGACTGAATTACGAATATAATTAATCCGTTCGGCGCCTGAGCCACAAGAAGCCGAATTGGGATAGTATGGAGACGTCGTATAGCCATCCTGAATCCAATACAGATTGCTCCCCGTAACAACGGCATAGGGATCACGGTCTAGAGTGATATAAGGAGTCAGTATTCGAATGCGCTCCAATATGTTGCGCCGGAAAAGAATTCTGCTTTTTTTATTGGTTTTCGTTGTAAATAAAATATCCGAATCCTTCATGAAGTAGGCAAACATCAACTTTCTGAAGACGGAATTGATAGACACACCTTCTGAGCCATCGTAGTTATCCGTTACATTGGCGTCTCCCTTGGGATAACCAAACTCCCCGGCATCGTTCGGAACGATCACATAAGGGTAGTTCTCCAACATGCCGAAATATACCGCCGGTTGTTCTACTTTGAATCCAAAGTCCGACTCGAGCGGAATTCCCTTGAGAAACCAGGTCATCGGCTCGTCACCGCCCTGCCCGGCGGGGGTCATCACCGCTCCATATCCATGTGTGTATACCAAATGGTCGTTCACCCAATTGCGGGCTCCCTTGGGAAGTTCGGCGGTGTTCATCTCCCGGACGGACAGAAACACCTGCTGATTGTTACCCCGGACGTTGTAGTGGCTGACATCGACTCGGGTGAAATTATAATATGTTCGGAGCGCCTGCAATTGCTGGTAAACATCATTCAGGAGTTCTCCATCCCAAACGGGTATGTTCCGGAAAATTCCTTGAACCTTCTTCTCGTCGATACCTTCGGGAGCCGCTATGGGAGTGGTTTCACGCATATCGACACTTTTCAGATTGTAGGCAGACAATGTGGCTTCTATGTTATTTAGAATATAGGGCGATTGTTTGGATATTGCATTGGGATTGACCCAGTAATCATTCACTGATTTGGGAAGCATCTCGGAATAACGCGCTCCCAATGCCAAAGAGAACAGAACCGCTGAAGCGATAAAGGTCTTGACTCCCTTCCCGTTCAGAACAAAATGGACTACCGAAATCGCTATGATGGCCAGCAGAAGAATGCATACATACATGAAAGGAAGGATCACACGCATCTCGGCATATCCGGGTCCCGAGAAGAGCGGCTCATAAATAGATGTATAAAGCAGCTCATAACGCTGCAAAAAGAAATTCCATATTTCTATAGCGAAGACGGATAAGACCAAAAAGCATACGTGGATTTTTGCTCCCTTTTGGATACCCTGTTCCTGTGCCTTGAGCAAACGGTGCTCCAGCCAATAGAGAAAAAGAACGCCGATCATCAAAATGGCAAACGAGATAAATATCCGGCTTTGAAGCAATGAATAGATCGGAAATGAAAAAAGGTAGTAACTGATGTCCTTCCCGTATACGGGATCCGCAATAGAGGCTTGAGGCCCGAAAACATACAGGAGAAAGGCTTCCCAACGTGCGAACATCGGAAACGCGATCACGATAGCCAGGAGCAGGGAAAGAGGCATATAAACGCGCATGGATCCGGTGCGGAACATCTGCAAAACCTTCCGGTAGGTCTCTTTTGACTGCGCCTTCGAATCCTCCGGAGGGGGGCTGCCGGTGCCCAGATACCGCGATGCGATCCAGAAGTTGAAAAAGAAGATAAAGAAAAACAGCGCGGTGACCCCCAGGAACACCAGGTAACGGTAGAGCAACCGCTGCATGAAGTAGAAGGCGTACCCCAGGGAGTCAAACCACCAGTAGTCCACCATGTAGTCGACTGTCAGGAAACTGGTAAGCAGAAACAGAACCCCAAGCAAAATAAATACACCAATAACCGTCGCTGACCTTCGCCCCACCAAACTCATCCTGCCCTCCTGTCGATCCATCCGCGTCGTAGCCTCTGAAGGAACCCTTCGCTGTATTCATGTATACCTAAAAGCTCCAATCGAACTTCCAAATTAACCTGATATGAATATATTATGATTGCTTGGTTATCATCAACATAATATTACGATTATCGTATCTTCATCCCCCTCAACACCGGTTCTTGATTTTCACAATAGCCGATATCTCTTGAAGTTCCCTCAGCGCATGCAGCGTCGAGTTGCCATCAATCACCCGATATTTGCCGTTTTCCATCTTCACGACTTCAATCGGTTTTCGTTTATCTCTTTTTCCGGCCTTTGCGTCCATCATCAATTGAAG
>JAPLJE010000002.1 GCA_026388755.1 Deltaproteobacteria bacterium
CAAGGCGCTCAGTCGGATTTTGGGGCTGAAAGGTGATCTGGTAAAACATTTCCGCCTGATCGGTTATTTGGTATGTCACACGTCTGCGCACACTCACTCTCTGAATACCACTGCCCTTTGATGTGATCTCGATTTTCTTCTCCCTCAGAAGATCCACGATATCCCTTCCTTCAGTGATATCTTTGAGCGCCTGTTGTGCCTCGGTTTCCTTCGCGTGACCGGGAAAATGACGAATGAATCTTGAACGTTTTTAAATTGTAAAAAATGCGACATCTTTCTTGACAACGACCGGCCATGGGAAGGGGCTGTCTTGAAAAAACGGAAGAAAAAGACCCGTGGGGAACATCAGGAACGGGCATTTTATCAACTGAGCATTTACCCAGAAGCATTCCTCTTCATTGCGTCATTGGGGCTGAACCGGATTTTATTCCCACCAGAGATGTTGTAAGGGGATTTCTATTTCCTGAAAAGGTTCTGCACGGACGTTGTCATTCTCACTGTGAACAGACAGCAATATCCATCTGCCTGATTCCAGGCGAAAAACCTCCAGCGTTCTGGCAACAGGATCGATCAGCCAGGCATATGAGATACCGAATTGTGCATAAATGGGCATCTTTCGGATTCTGTCAATCCGGACGGTGCCGGGTGACAACGCTTCGCAGACCCAGTCGGGTGGAACAGTTGTATAGTTTTCTACAGGCGGATTGGGAAGTCTTTCTTTTTTCCATCCGGCAAGATCAGGAACCAAAATATTTTCGCCCAGGCAGATTTCCGGTTCATATAAAATCACCCAACCTCCTGGACCTCCACTTCCTCTTTGAAACGGTCTTCTGATTTCATCCGTAATACCCGAAACAGCATTGCTATGCCGGAAAGAGGGTCTTGGCATGGCAAAGAGTTCGCCATCAATGATTTCCCCGATCATGTTATCCGGTATGGAATACAAATCTTCATAAGAAGCTTTTTTAAAAGCTGTCTTTAACATTTTGATTACACCTTTATCAGAATTCGAATGGTTTCGGATATCTCTTCGGCGGTCACGCCCTTTCTTAAAGCTTCCAGACCGTGCATGACGGCCGAAAAGCGGATGCCTTCCGCGGCGCTGATCCACTCCAGTTGAAGCCGCTCCGTGCGAATGCCAAGTTTGAGCATCTTTTTGTGGACTTTCTGAACCCGTTTTTCGGTCCACTTGTTGGCGTCGATGTAATGGCAATCCCCGATATGGCAGCCGCTCACCAGGATGACGGGAACCCCTTTTAAAAAACCATCCCAGATGAATTTTTCATCCACACGACCGGAACACATGGTGCGGATCAGGCGCACATTGGGCGGATACTGGCATCTGGACACCCCGGCATAATCCGCGCCGGCATAGGAACACCAGTTGCAGGCAAATGCCAGGATTTTCTCTTCCGGTTTTTCGGTCAGCAGGGCGTCCACCTGATCGAGAATCTGCCTGTCGGTGAAATGGTTCATGAGGATGGCGTCAAACGCGCATTCGGCCGCGCAGGTGCCGCAGCCAGCGCAGGCGGCCGTATTGACTGTTGCGGGAGTCTTCTTGTTCACATCCACGGTAATGGCGTTGTAGGGGCAGACCTCGGCGCATTTTCCGCAGGATTTGCATTTCTCGGCGATAACTTCCGATGTGATGGGGTCGGTCAGGATTTCCCCCTTGTGCATCAGACGGATGGCCCTTGCTGCCGCGGCAGAGGCCTGGGTGACGCTTTCTTTGATGTCTTTGGGCCCTTCAGCGCATCCGGCGTAAAAAACGCCGCGGGTAGCTGCATCCACGGGCAGAAGTTTGGGATGGGCTTCCAGAAAAAAACCATCCGATGTCAGCTGCAATCCCAGCATTTCCTGAAGCGTTCGCGTGCTGTTGGATGGATTCATACCGACAGCCAGTACCAGCATGTCGAGATCAAAAAACTCGATTTTCCCCAGGGCGGTATTTTCAACAGCCACCCGGAGACCGCCGTCCGGGTTTTCCTCAACCGTTCCGGGAAGGCCC
>JAPLJE010000322.1 GCA_026388755.1 Deltaproteobacteria bacterium
ATCACATCCTTTCCCTCCACAAACTCCTCGATCAAAACCCCGGCCGGATATCGGATCAACAGCCCCGTCACCCGTTTAAGAAGCTGATCCGGCGCTTCCACAATGGACTGTTGATCAATGCCCATGGAGCTGCCTTCATAATTGGGCTTGATCATCACCGGATAGCTCAGATCCGGCGGTGTCCAGTTGTGGACGCTTTCCACAAACACCCATCGGGGGGTGGGCACGCCGCTGGCTGCAACCAGCATTTTGGTCAGGCGTTTGTCTGTGGTCAGGGTGCACACATAGGCATCGGATCCGGTATACGGCATTCCGAGTTGCTCAAACAGCCCCGGATAAAAGGCCTCACGGCTTTTCCCCCCCCTTCCGACCGCCGTATTAAAGATCAGGTCCGGATTCAGGGCTTCAAGTCTTGCCACCAGCCGAGATGCCGGCCCCGAAACCTCGACCCGCTCTACTTGATGGCCCAGGGTCTTCAGCGCTCCGGCAATCGCCTCAACGGTTTCCGGCCTGTCAAACGCCGCATCCTCTTCTCTGTCGGTCAACTGTAAATTATACGTATAGGCGATTTTCATTTGTACTCCAGGCCAGAACTGCAAGCCTCAAAAGGCCAGCCAGGCTCGTCAGGGGGAGCCTGGCGAGCAATAAGGATCATGGCGGTCTGACTCCTGGTCTTTCATGGCTCAAGGTGCGGAAGTAGGGCGGGCTGATCAGCCAAGGCTTTTTTCTTTGGCGATTTCAAAATAGGTGGAGTTGGGGAATTCCGCGGCAATCCTGGCAAATGTTGCCTTGCTTTTTTCCTTGTTCCCCATTTTTTCGTATACGGAAGCCAGATTGTAAAGGCTGAGATCTTTCAGGGAAGTGTCGGTGGATGTGGTCACCATTTCAAAATATTTGACAGCGGATTCATAGTCTTTTTTCCCATCAAAGGCATACCCCAGGCTGCTCAAGATGAGATTTCTGTAAAACGGGGCGTTGCTGAAATCATTCAGGGCGGTTTTGTACAGGGAGATCGCCTTGTCAAATTCACCGGCCCGAAAGCAGATATTGGCAAATTCAATTCCGGCAATCTTACCCATGCGTCTTGCGGAATAATCATCCAGAATCCGGGAAAACGATTTTTCAACAGTCTGATACGCCTTTACCGGATCATTGGCTTTCATGGCCGTCTGGTACTGAGCCAGGCTCTCCGTCAGGAGTGCGGACGCCCTGTTTTCGGCATGATGTAAATAGGCCTGAAAGCCTACTGTTGCAACAAGAAGCGCAAACACGACACCAGCAGCAATGGTAGCCTGCTGTTTATAGGTGGTGAGCCATTGAATCAGTTTTCCGGAAAACGTGATGAATTCATCAGGCTCTTTGAAAAGCTGTTTGCGGGTCAGTTTTTGTGCCATGATACCTCCAAAAAAAGTCAAAATTGGGCTTTTTACAAAGCCATCAGTCCAGAAGCTTTCGAATTCGTTCCCACCCGTCATGCGGAATACCCGCGCCAACGACCTGGCAGACTTCATATCCACAGGCCGAGGCCAGTTTGCCGCATTTCTCCAGGGAATACCCGTTGACCAGGCCAAACAAGAATCCAGATGCCCATAAATCACCGGCGCCGGTGGTGTCGATGGCGCAACCGTCTCCGACAGGCTCTACCTGATGCGTCTTTCCCTGATGCGAAATATAGCTGCCGCGGCTGCCGACCTTCAGAACGGCAATCTCGGCCCGGGAGGAAAGACTCTCGATCATGCGTCTTTCGTCAGTATGGCCCGTAAAAGCTCGGGCCTCGTCTTCGTTGGCAATCAAAATATCTACAAACTCATCCACAATCCGATCCAGCAAATCCTTGTTGGATTCAATCACCGTAAAGCTGGCAAGATCCAGCGATATCCGTGCGCCGGATCGTTTCGCCAGCGACAGGGACTGCAGCATTAGTGTTGGATTAAACAGCAGATAACCTTCGATATGAACCACGGCCGCGCCTTCAAAACAGGTCTCGGCAATTTCTTCGGGCTGAATTTCCGAAGAGGCGCCAAGATAAGTCAGCATGGACCTCTGGGCATCCGGCGTAATGATGGAAAGTACCCTGCCGGTGCGGGAAGGGGAATGCAGCAAATGGGGCTCCACCCCGTTTTCAACCAGGCCGGTTTCAAAAAAAGCGCCCATTGGCCCGGCCCCCCGTTTACCGACAAACCGCGAGACCCCGCCAAGCCTGGCGATGCCGATCATCGTATTGCAGGCAGATCCGCCCGGAACAACGCTGGGAGAAGATTTCAAGCCCGAGAGAACGTCTTCGATAATGGCATTGTCAACCAGCGTCATGCCCCCCTTGACGGCTCCGGATTGATGAAGAAAGGCATCTGTTTCATGGGCGAGGATATCAACCAGAGCGGAACCAATGCCAACAATTACATTTTTCATATCTTTTTCCTTATCATTACCACACCGTGGATTCGTGAATCCATCCCTTGTCGCCATCCGCATGTTCGACAAGAATCCATTTGTCATTGCGTTTGACGACTTTGAAGGGAATGCCCGGCCCGACGGTAAACAGGACTTTCGCGTCCGGCTTGGGTTCGGAGCGGAGATTGTTTTTATCCTTTGTGGTGATGACCGAGGCTGCATTTCCAACCTGAGATTGATGAACCCATCCTTCATCCCCCTGGAAATCCTTTACCTGATGCCATTCCCCGACTTTTTTGATAACGCTGAAAGGATAGTATTTCTCGGATTTCCAGAGCACGTCAAAATTATTGCCCGCGCCGGATCGAATTTTGGCCTCAGTTGCGGAAACCGAAATGCGCTGTCCGGCCTGAGCAGCGCCGCACAGCAGCAGAAAAACCATGACTCCACAAAACCACAGGGATTTGATTTTCATTGCAGTCCTCACACGCCAAGACGCAGCAGTTTCCCCCCCTGAAAGACCAGAAAGGCCATGACCCAGGCAAGAGAGGTGCTGTATCCAATACTGAACAACAACCATGTCCAGGAACGAAGCTCTCTGCGAATAGCAGCCATCGTAGCAAGACAGGGCAAATAGAGCAAGACAAATACCAGCATGGAAATGGCGGACAGAGGGGTCATGCCCGAGGACAACAGGGCCGTGCGAAGAGCCTCGGAGTCTTTGTCACCCTCGGCAACGTAGAGAATGCCCATCGTGCTGACAACGATTTCCTTGGCAACAAAACCGGAAAGAAGCGCCACGCTCCCCCGCCAGTCTATGCCAAGCGGCGAAAACACCGGCGCTATCATTTTTCCCATGCGGCCCATATAGGAGTTCTCGATTTTTTCAGCTTTCATGATCCGCTTGATGGACTCGATTGAGGCCGTTGTTTCTTTTTCCAGGACGCTTCGGGCCGTGTCATCGGCGGAAGCCTGTCTGTCTTCATACCCCTTCTGCTGGAGTTGTTGAATCTCGCCGGACAATTTCGAATAGGAGGGGGTGTTCCGGGGGAATGCCGAGAGCGCCCAGATGATGACAGAACCGATTAGAATGATATTTCCCATTTTTTTTAGAAACATCTTGCTGCGTTCCCACATGTGAATCATCACGCTCTTGACCATGGGCACCCGGTAGGGCGGCAGTTCCATCACAAAAGGGGCATCCATACCTTTTAAGATTGTGGAGCGCAGCAGGCGGCCCGTAACGATGGACAGAATGATTCCCACCAGATAAAGGGCAAAGATGACGGTTCCAGCCCTGCCGGAAAAGAACGTACCGGCTATCACAATATAGATGGGCAGCCTGGCCGAGCAGGACATGAACGGGGTGATCAGGATCGTCAGAATGCGGTCCTTTTCGCTTTCCAGGGTCCGGGTTGCCATGATGGCGGGGACATTGCACCCAAAACCCATGAGCATCGGGATAAAGGATTTTCCATGCAGCCCGATCATGTGCATGATTTTATCCATCAGGAAGGCGGTTCTGGCCATATAGCCGGTGTCTTCAAACAGGGATATGCAGAAAAACAGGATCAGAATATTGGGAAGGAAAACAACCACGCTCCCGACGCCGGCGATAACGCCGTTAAGAAGGAGATCTTTGAACAGGGAATCGGAAAGATGGAGTTCCAGAGCAGATGACAGCCCGCTCACGCCGCTTTGAATCCATGTTTTGGGGATTTCTCCAACAGTAAACGTCAACTGAAACATGGCCCAGATAAAAAAGACAAAGATCGGAAACCCGATAAACCGGTTGGTCAGTACCCGATCGATATTCCGGGAAATATCCACCCGCTGCCTGGCGGACGTGGTAACGGTTTCCTTAACAATGCCGGCTATGAACCCATAGCGCTCATCGGTCATGATAATTTCCGGATCATCGTCAAACCGGTCCATGATGTACTGCCGGGCAACCTGTATTTCATGCTGAACCGTCTGCCGGGAATCTCCTGCCAGGATCAGCACCTGGTCCCGGACGATCTTGTCGTCCTCGATGAGTTTGATGGCTGTCCATCGGTCGTTGTAAGGAATCGCGCTGGAAATGCCTTTTTGCAGAAAGTCCTGAAGCCTGGAAATGGCGGATTCAATGTCCTGGCTGTACCTGACCTTTCTGCCCTCTGAAATGTGATGCGTTTGTTCAGCCAGTTCAATGGCTTTTTTCAAAAGCGCATCCATGCCTTCGTTTTTGTTGCCGACCGTAAAGACGATCGGGACATCGAGCAGATCGGAAAGCTTTTCGGTATGGATTTTGACGCCCCTGGACTGGGCCATGTCGGCCATGTTCAGGGCAAACAGAATCTTGCAGTCAATTTCCCTGAGCTGGGTCGCCAGATACAGACTGCGCTCCAGGTTGGAAGCATCGATTATGTCAATGACCACATCCGGATGTGCTTCCAGAATAAAATTTCTGGCGACAATTTCTTCGATGGAAAATGGTGTCAGGCTATAGGTTCCGGGAAGATCGATGATTTTAAGTTCATACCCGTGGCGGTTGATGACGCCTTCTTTTTTTTCAACCGTTACGCCGGACCAGTTTCCCACTTTCTGGTGGGCGCCGGTCAGGTTATTGAAAATTGTCGTTTTACCGGAATTGGGATTGCCGGCAAGGGCGATGGTCAGTGTTCGGGGGCTCATGCTGGGGATCCTAAGCGGCAGGTGGCAGGTGGCAGTTATCTGCCGTTGTCTGCTGTCTGTCGTCTGTCTGGATGAGTTCAACGGTGACCTGGGACGCTTCTTCAACCCGAAGCGACAGGTGGTATCCCATGACGATGATTTCAAGGGGATCTTTGAGAGGGGCGTATTTATCCACGCACACCAGCGTACCTTTGACGATACCCATTTCGAAGATGCGCCTTCGAAGGGCTCCGCTTCCGCCCACGCGAAGAATTCTGGCGGTCTGTCCTTCCTTGATTTCACTCAGCAGCATAAATGCCTGTCAGCAGGCTTTCTCCTCTTGAATCGGAAGCACCATGATTTTTTGCGCCAGCCCGCGTCCGATAACAAATCGTTTAAAATCAACCGCAATGGCCATCTGCCCTTTGCCAAGATTGGTGATCACCTGCACCTCGTCGCCGATTCTCAGCCCCATGGACAGCAGGCGCATTCGCGATTCGGAGCCGCCGGTAAATTCTGTCACCTTTACCCGCTCTCCCTGTTTGGCCAGCGTGAGGGACATCAGTCGGGCGTGATCCTTCATGCACCTGGCGCAGATGCCATACAGCTCCATTTTGTGCTGAAGGGAATGAAATCCGAATTCAGAGGCGATTTTCAACTGGAGAATTTCCAGTTCTTCATTCTGAAACTCAAGTATGGCGTTGCACCGGGTACAGATCATGTGATCGTGATGCTGGCCCAAATGCATGTGCTCATATCGGATATGGCCATCTTCAAACCTGTTTTTTTGCGCAAATCCAAACCGGCACATCAGTTTGAGCGTTTCCAGAACGAAGTCGGGGGATAAGGTATGCCCGTTTTGTTCGATCAGGGAAACCAGTTCTCCAACCGTCACATGATGTTCGGAATTCAAAAAGATCTCGAGCACTTTCAGCCGGTCATCAAAATGATCCACGGCTTCCTGTTTAAAGAGCTTTTTGAATTGTTCCTTTTCCTGACGGTGAAGCTGTACCATTTTAATATTTCCCCTGAGTTCAATCACAGATAATAAGAATCAAACGAAAAACTGTCAATGTGGGATTCAGGTCATCTGGGGCCGGGGATGTCGAATGTTGAGCAGGAGCCACTGGAACAGCTTCGGGTCTGGGCGGTAGCGCCCGTGCCGCCACTGCCGCTGCTTATGGCGAAATTTGTACTGCTGAGAACGCGCTCAATATCCTGGCTGTCGCATTTGGCGCATTTCAGCTCGGCCGCCTCCTGGGCACTGGTAAAGAGAATCTCGAAACATTCATTGCATTTCAAACACTTAAATTCATAAATCGGCATATCGAATCTCCAATAAATCTTTTATCTTCAGCCATCAGTTTTCAACTCAAAAGGTAATTTTACCACAAACCGTGCGCCTTGCCCACGGGATTTTTCAAGGGTGAGGGTGCCGCTATGTCTTTCCACAATGTCGTGACAGAGGTACAGCCCCAGTCCGGTTCCCTTGCCGACCGCTTTTGTGGTAAAAAACGGTTTGAAAATATCCTGACGGATGGCATCGGGAATGCCCGGCCCGGTATCTTCACATTCAAAGATAACCTGATGATGGTTTCTGTCAACATCGGTTTTCAGAAAAATGGTTCCGGAAGATGGCGCAGCGGCCTGAATGGCATTTTGAATGATATTCAAAGCCACTTGGCCCAGGCCTGCAAAATTCCCGGTAACAAGGGGCAGGTCCTCTGCATACTGCTCGCTGATTTCGATCTTCTGGTTTTTGTAAAGATTTCTCAGCACCTGAAGCGCATCCATGATAACGGCGTTCAGATCAATGGCTTCGGTATATGTTTGTGTTTGCCGGGACAGACCCAGCAGGCTGCTGACAATGGCCTTTGCCCTGGTCAGTTCCTTCCCGGCGAATTCCAGATCGTCCAGAATCGCTGAATTCAACGGTGTATCGTTTCGTGCGGAAAGTTCTTCAAGGGTTGACTGAATCAGGCCCATGGCGCTGGCAAGGGGGTTGTTCAATTCATGGGCCGTGCCGGCAACAAGGGTGCCGATTGCGGCCAGGCTCTCGGATCGAATCAACAATTCCATTGCTTTTTCTTTTTCAGTGAGCGCGGTTTGAAGTGCAAGGGTCCGCTCCGAAACTTTTTCTTCGAGATTTTTGTTCAGATCTTCAATTTTATGGTAGGATCTGGCATTTTCGATGGATAGCGAGCTCTGGTTCGCCAGGGTTTCCAGCAGGTCCAGATCTTCAGCCAGAAAGAGGTCTCCGGATTTTTTATCCCCGATCGCCAGAAATCCGTTCAGGGTGTTTTCAAATTTCATGGGAAAGACCACGGCGGCCCGGATGATTTCCAGTTCCGCGTATACCTGACGGGTAAACGCATCCACGGAGTGCTTCATCAGCGGGTTTTTGTGAAGGGGCTGGAGATGGCGCTGCATCCAGATCACCAGGGGGGAATTCCCGGAAATGATAGCCGGCGGCACGGACGGGTCCTCATTGTCTCGGAACCGCACGTATGTCGGGGGCATCGAATCATCCGATAAATACATGCAGCAGTGACTGACCTGCATGGATCCGGAAATCGTTTCAACCAGCAGGGCCGCGATCTGCCTGAGATCCAGTACAGTGGAAATGGTTTGACTCAACTGCTTGATGGTTTGTCTGTAATCATACCTGCCCTTGAAGAAATACCGATCAACCAGGATCTGTATCCGTGTTTTTACCGGACCAAAAACTACCGACACCGCAATAAAGAAAAACAATGGAAAATAAGCCGAGTCCGACGCTTTAAAGTCCGTAACGGTCATGTTGATGCCTGTCACGATCAGGGCGTACAGAAGGGTGAGTGTGATGGTCAGAAGCGAATAAATCACGCTTTTTCGAATCAGTATTCCCATATCCAGCAGATCGTAGCGAAAAAGCCCCACGGCGAAAAAGGACAGGGGGATAAAGCTGAAATTTCCGAGCGGATATACCGCATATCCCAACAGTGGAAGCGTGTTCATGCCGATCAGCAGGCCGAGAATGCCGAATCCGCAAAAAATATACTTCAGCCGGTTTTTCAGAATGCTTTGGGTTTCCCGCAAAATGGCCCGGCGGATCAGCATCAATACATAGGCCGTTGCACAGACGGAGCCAATTCCCACCAGCATGTACAGGGGGCCGCCTCTTCCAAAATAGCCGAATGCGTGCCGCTGCATGTCGGCAATGAACCAGGGCGTGGGGGTAAAGCACATCAGAATAAAGGCAAAGAGATAGGCTGAGCGGATCAGCCAGATACGGCCGGGAATTTTCAGGTATGCATGAAAAAAATGGATATAAAGGGGGATGAAATAAATAATGAAGAAGTGGTCCAACCGGCTGACAAAAAGGGCTGTTTGCGGGGATTTGCAGTTGAAGATCACAAGAATGTCAATGTAGAGAAAGGTGCCAAGGATGCAGATCACGGTAAAAAGCCGGTTAATCCGGTTCTTTCGGCCACGCCAAACAGACAGGTAGCCCAGAAAGACAAAACAGCATAACGATAAGAACGGCGGAATACTGTATAAAAGTCTCATGACGATTCAAGCAGTTCGCGGGCATGTTCCCAAGTTGCAGGGGTAAGGGTTTCGCCGCCCAGCATTCGCGCCAGTTCATGAATTCTGTCTTCGGAATTCAGGGCCTGAACGGTTGTGGCGGTTCGGCCTTCCTGTATGTTTTTGACGATTCTGAAATGATGGTTCCCGAATCTGGCAATCTGCGGCAGATGGGTGATGCAGATGACCTGATGATGCCCGGAAAGATCCAGAAGTTTTTTTCCGACAACCGCTGCCGCCCCTCCGCCAATACCTGAATCCACTTCATCAAAAATGATGGTTTCCACGGCGTCATTATTTGAGAGAATGGCTTTCAGGGCCAGAACCACCCGGGAGAGTTCTCCGCCGGAGGCGATCTGGGAAAGCGGTTTTAATGCTTCTCCCGGATTCGGTGCGATCAGGAAAACCGCCCGGTCCAGTCCGTATTCGGATAGAGCCTTTCCTTCGCAGGTCAAAAATGGCTCACTGGTCTCATCCGCCGGCGTGCTGCGAAGGGCTATCTGAAACCGGGTATGGGGCATTTTAAGCGCGCTGAGCTCTGTTTCGACGCGCTGAGCCAGGGCAGCGGCTGCCTGACTGCGACGGCACGACAGGTCCGTTGACGCCCGGCATAACTCTGCATGATGGCATGCCAAAGCGCTTTGAGTCTCCTCCAGCGTGCCGGAAAGGTGTTCGATGTCGAAGATTTCCTTTTCGATTTCGGTCAGCCTGGCCAGCACCGTATCCAGAGAACCCCCGTATTTTCGCTTGAGCTTATGCAGAAAATGTTTCAAGTCGGCCTTCGTCTGTCTCGATGGTGTGAAGATAGGTTCGCAGGCCTTCGACAATGTCCTCGATTCGGAACACGGCATCTGCCAGCGCCGTGGAGAAAGAGGTCAGACCCGGATCGACCTGGGCTGCCTTGTCCATTGTTTTTCGAATGGTTGAAAGACGTTCGGAGACGGCGCCGCTTCCCACGTACAGGTTATCGATGCTGTCTTGAACCGCCTGGTAAAGCATTCCGGCGTGCTTCAACCGGTGCCGGTCCTTATCCAGTTCCAAATCTTCTCCGGGCTGGATGCGGGCTTCAGAGATTTCCTTTTTTTGAAAGGAAAGCAGATCAATCCGTTCTGCCTGGCGCAGGGCGGCTGTCTGAAGGTGATGAAGATTCTGAATCAGGGGTTGAATAGCGTGATAACCGGCGTGAACTTCATTTCGAAGGGAAAGCAGCCCCTCGAACTGATCCAGAATCAGCAAGTGCTGGTCTTCCTTTAACAGCCCCTGATGGGCATGCTGCCCGGAGATGGACGCCAGGCTTTCGGTGATGGCGGCCAGAACCTGAATGGTTGCCAGTCTGCCGTTGACATAAATGCGGTGTCGATCGGTTGCGGAAATGATTCGCCGGATCAGAAGCCCTTCTGCGGGGTCGTACCCGTGGGATGTCATCACAGTGGCCGTGCGGCTGACAGGTGAAATGAAAAACAATGCTTCCAGTTCCGCAGCCTCTGCGCCCGATCGGATCATGGCAGCGCCTGTGCGGCTTCCCAGCAGGAGATTGACGGCCTGCAGAATGATGGATTTGCCTGCTCCGGTTTCGCCGCTCAGGATGGTTAATCCTTCGGAAAAGGATATCTGAAGGTCATCGATAATGGCAAAATTTTTAATGGAAAGTTCTTGAAGCATAAGAATTCGCAGAAAAATGTGAAAAATGGAACAGGCTGCTTACACGCCTCGCTGCCGGATGGCCTCTTCGAGTTGGCGTGTCGGATATCCCAGGATAGTGCGTACCGAGCCGGAATATTCGAGCACGGTAAACAGGCTGCCTTTAATTCGATATTCAGAATCCCAATCGAAGATGCTATCCACAGCGTTTTCATTGATCGTAACCGGCTGTTTTTCGCCGTCAAGGCTCAGGCATCTGGCTCGTCCTTGATCAGGATCCAGTATCCACGCATCTCCGGTTTCCGTGGAAAAGAAAATCAGCCTTCCCAAAGTCAATAACCGCGCTTCTCTCTGATGTGACATCTGGATGATGGTATTGATTTCCTGGCTGAGGGACGGACGCTTCGGCTTCTGGCTGATGGGCTTCGATTGAGGTTTTTTGGTTTTGGTCCGTTTTTTTCGCTTTCCCATTTTCCCTCCCGAACTTGAGTACGAAGACTGCATAAATGATGATGAATATTTCATAATCTGGGTCGTAAAGCAATCGGTTGTTTAATGCTTCAGGAATTTGGAAAAATCCATCAATTGTGAGTTTCAGTAGGATTAATTGCTTTGAATTTGTCTTTTGCCGCCCCGCAAATCGGGCATTTGTCCGGAGCCTCTTTGTCGGTGACGTATCCGCAGACCTGACAGACATGATAGGCTTTCATTTCGTCCTTAATCACATGGTAAATGGCGCGCTCATATAATTTTGAGTGAATGGCTTCGGCATCTCTGGCTTGACTGAATATCAGGGCTACTGCTTGCTCGCCATCTTGTTCAGCATCTCTGATAAACTCCGGATATTCATTTTCACTGATGGATTTTTCGCGTTTAAATGAGTTCTTCAGATTGGTATCCGTATCTTTCACAACCATGTCTTTGACCAGGGATAGATTGCGAGCCGCATGAACCCTCTCTGCCTCGGCAATGGCGCGGAACAACAGCGCAATTTGCGGAACCTCTTCTTCTTCAGCCTTTTCAGCATAAGCCAGAAGCCTGAAATAAGCCTTTGCCTCACCGACGAAAGCCGTGTAAACGTTTTCTTTTGTCTTTTCCTTCATGAGAAAACCCCCCCGTATTTAAGATCGTTGACCGTTCACTTTCAATCAGTTATGAGATAACAAAACAAAGAGGAGATTGCAACGTTTGTTGAAGTAAGATTAATTCAACTTGATCGACAGGGAAACCAATGAGCAGACTCGATAGCTTTATTCGGCGAATGGTTGCCCAGCGGGCATGTCTGAACTGGGCTGCCGAAGCCGTTGCCGGTATTGCCGGGCCGGTTCTGGAGCTGGGTCTTGGCAACGGACGCACATATGACCATCTGCGGGAACTCATGCCGGAAAGAGAGATCTATGTTTTTGAACGGGCCATGAGATCTTTTGGCCGGGCACACGCCATGTCAGTTCCTCCAGAGAAATTTCTGATTCTCGGGGAAATCGAAAACACCCTGATCTCGGCAGCCGCCCGGCTGCCCGCAAAGGCGGCTCTGGCCCACAACGATCTGGGGACCAGCGACGCCGGGGCTTATGAAGCGCTTGCCTTGCGAATGGGGGTGCTGTTGAAACATCTGATGGCGCCTGGTGGCATCATCGTTTCCAATGTCATCCTGCAGGTCTCGGAGCTGATATCCCTTGACACGCCCCCCGGAGTGAAACCCGGGAGATATTTCATTTACCGGGTGTCTTGACCCGAGCTTTCGGCAGACTGCATCAGTGAATCGAAATCGATTGCCTGATTATTTTTTTCTCACACAAAGCTGGAAAAAACCTCACATGCTGGAAATCGCTGTTTTTCTCTGCGGGGCTGTGGTGATGGTCATCGAGTTGACCGGATCACGGGTGCTGGCGCCCTATCTTGGCACCTCTCTGGTGGTATGGACAAGCCTGATCGGCATTATTCTGGGTTCGCTGAGCATCGGATACTGGTGGGGAGGACGATTGGCGGACCGGCGGCCCGAGGCCCGGCTGCTTGGCGGAATCATACTGATTTCGGCCTTTGCCACGGCTTTTATGGCCCTGATCAAAACTTTTGTTCTTGGGTTTCTTCAGGCCCGGAGTGGCGGGCTGCACACTGCTGCCATGTCGGCAACCCTGCTCCTGTTTGCTCCGCCTTCAATTCTCATCGGCATGGTGTCGCCTTTTGCCGTAAGACTCAAGCTTGAAGACACACGGACAAGCGGTCGAACGGCCGGAAAACTCTATGCCATTTCCACCATCGGAAGCATATCGGGTACGTTCCTGGCTGGTTTTGCGCTCATCCCGGGACTGGGAAGCACAAACATCCTCTTGCTGATGGCCGCTGTTCTGGCTATGGCTTCACTCCTGGTGGAACGCAGCCATAGCCGGATCAAGGTGGCATCCTGCGCGATCTTCCTGGTTTTACTTATCCTGATGCTGGGCTATGATAAGAGAATGGCTGCCGCGGGTTTTGTGGATGTGGACACGCCTTATAACCGGGTCCTTGTCTTCAACGGGGCGGAAAAAAACACTGGCCGGGTCATGCGGATAATGACCACGGGTCCTCACGCCTGGCAGTCGGCCATGTACCTGGATGACCCTTCAGAACTGGCCCTGCCTTACACTCGCTTCTATCGACTGGCCAGGCATTTTGCGCCTGACATGCGGCGATTGCTGGTGCTGGGCGGCGGCGGTTTTTCTTTTCCGAAATATGCGCTGGAAAATTATACGAACGTTCGTGTGGACGTGGTGGAACTGGACCCGGGCATCACGGCACTGGCCAGGGACCATTTCGGGCTCCGCGATCATCCGCGTCTGAATATCATCGAGGAAGATGCCAGAACCTTTCTCAATCGAAATGCGGAGAAATACGAAGTCATCCTCTGCGACACGTTCAACTCCCACTACGCCATTCCGTTTCACCTGACCACACTGGAAACAGCGCGTCGCATCAAGGCTTCGATGACTTCCGACGGCGTGGTCCTGATCAACCTCCTGTCTGCGATTGAAGGGGATCGGGGCCGTTTTTTCCGTGCCCTTTTTGCGACCTATGCCAGCACATTTCCCAAAGTCATGGCCTTTGCCGTGGACAATCCGGAGGACCCGTCCGGCTGGCAGAACATCATTATTGCAGCGTTTGTCTCTGAGGCCGAGCCCCCTGTCCTGAGTCCGGACAGGGAGATTGCGTCCATGCTCGCAAACAGAATAAA
Source organism: Deltaproteobacteria bacterium (assembly GCA_026388755.1). Taxonomy (GTDB): domain Bacteria; phylum Desulfobacterota; class Desulfobacteria; order Desulfobacterales; family Desulfatirhabdiaceae; genus RAAP-1. The sequence goes on from JAPLJE010000322.1 coordinate 13,463, forward strand.
GACGCCGATTGCCCTGGATATGCCACCCCTGACCGACGATTTTGCACCGGTGGACCGCTATGTTTCTGCTGCCTGGTAAGAGAAAGGAATGTTCGATGAAAAAGCTATTATTGTTTTTTGCTGCTGGATGTATGGGTGCTCTGGCAAACAGTTTAACCTTCTGGCTCTTCGGTCATCAGGGGATAACCCGCTCGATCGGGGTATCCCTGTCGCCCGCGTTAAGCCCTGAGTGGCTGTATCCGAGGATTGTGTGGGGAGGGTTGTGGGGCTTGCTCTTCATACTCCCGATACTCAATTCGCGACTGTTTACAAAAGGGAGTGTTTTGAGTCTTGTTCCAACTGCGGTGCAACTGTTTGTTGTTTTTCCGTTTGTGGCCCATAAAGGCATGGCAGGAATGAAGTTTGGCCTCTATACTCCGGCAGTCGTGTTATTTTTTAATTGGGTGTGGGGAATAGTCACCGCGGCAACGATCAAGCTGGCCAAATAGTCCGTGCAGACAAACAGGCGAAGGGGGAAAGGCATACTCGCCTTATCCCCCCAAAGGTATTCTTATTAACTCCGGATGACGCCAACGCGTTTTTCTTAATCCACCTTGGCGAATGCCTTCGCTTTTGCCTTGCAGACAGGGCAGGAATCGGGAGGCTCGTTTTCACAGGTATATCCGCATACTGAACAGACATAATAATCCGTCATCTCCTGATCGCTCAGGTTATAGATCGCCTTGTGGTAAAGGTCCGCATGAATCTTTTCCACTTCATTGGCGTAGGTAAAAGTCCGGACCGCATTTTTATCGCCTTCTGCTTCCGCGGTTTTGATCATTTCGGGATACATGGATTTAAACTCATGGGTTTCGCCGGCCAGGGCTTCTTTCAGATTCTCTGCTGTGGTTCTGACGCCTCCCACCGTTTTAAGATGGCTGTGGGCATGAATGGTTTCCGCCTCAGCCGCGGCTCTGAAGAGTCTGGCTGTGCGGGGATATCCTTCCTTTTCAGCCTGTTTGGCAAACGCAAGGTATTTCCTGTTGGCCTGGGATTCGCCGGCAAAAGCTTCCATCAAGTTTTTCTCTGTCTGACTCATGGCATCTCCTTTTTGTTGTTTGTTTTATAAATTATTGTTCTAATTTTTGTTGGCATTGCGGGCATATTCCAAAGAAATCGAGACTATGGGAAAGAATTTTATAGCCCGTCTCTTCGGCAAGCTCCCACGACAAGGCATCGAGCGCGGAAAGATCCGGATCCGTAATCGATTTGCATTTCACGCACATGATGTGCGGATGGGGATGGGGATTTTTGCCATCGTAGCGGTTGGTTTCATCCCCGAAGCCTATTTCCATGACCTCTCCCAGCTCTTTCAGCAAGGAGACCGTCTTGTAAACAGTGGCCAGGCTCGTTGTGGAAAAGCGCTTCGTTACTTCGCGATGAATCTGTTCCACGCCGGGATGCTCACAGCTATTAGCCAGTATCTCCACTATGGCGATCCGCTGGGGGGTGAGCCTGAAACCTTTTTCTTTCAGCATATCAACCATGTGATCGAGTCTGGACATGCAGGTATTCATAATTTGACTCCCGTGGGTTCCCGGATCAATTCATTAATTCTTTCTGAAGCCAATCTTTCACCGGTCCCTCAACGGCATAGACGCCTTTGTTGAATGCCACTGATTTTTGGAAAACCTCCATAAGCTTGTCGGGAAGTTCAAATTCCGCCAGCTCGACCGCTTCTTCCGAATTTCTGCGGATCAGATAGACGATGGGGGTTTTCCCCCAGTTGTTGACCACGAAATAATGGCTGACATCGCTTTTTGAGCGGATAAGATTGATCCCATGCGCCCAGTTGTTTCCCCATTCAAGGTATAAAACAACCGCTTCTTCGGGAGTCATTTGCCAGTCAATGGCGTTCATCAGTTTTAAATCCTTACGGATATCATTCAGTTTCATCATGCTGACCTCCTTAACAAATTGTTTAAAACGAATCCATTCATTCAGTCTTCACATCTGTTAAGAGATAATAACCAAAAGCGATCACTTCGTCAATATATTATTATCAGATAATTATTATTTGTAAATAATTGTTAATCTCAAACTTAAATCAGCATCTCGAAAATTGCCTAAAAAAGAGCAAGATCCGGGTGGAAATATGGATAGGATTCAGCTATAAATATTTGAGAAACAGGGAGGTCAGGAAATGAAAGAAAAGGAATTTTCGCAGCAGTCCGATGATTACCGGCGGATAGAGAAGGCAATCGGCTATGTAGAGGCCAACTATAAATCTCGACCAGGAGTCTTCTCGACACTTCTCTGGAAGCGGGTCTTTCGGGTCCCGGCCGTCTCCATGATTTGTTTGTTACGTTTGGAGCGATGACACCCGGGGAATTCAAGCAAAAGGGAGCGGGCTTGAAAATGGAGTTTGGGTTTCATCCAACGCCGTTTGGGGTGTGCTTTCTGGTCCTGACAGAGAGGGGAATATCTCATCTTGGTTTTGTGGATGGTGATGACCAAGCCTTGGTCTTAAATCAGTTTCGGCAAAATTGGCCCGAAGCAACGCTTGCTGAAAACCGGGTTGGAACCGGCTCCATGGTGAATCGAATTTTCAGTGTCGATCACCCCCATGAATCCCGTCCTTTTCACTTGCTGCTGAAAGGCACGAATTTTCAGGTAAGCGTCTGGCGGGCCTTGTTGACAATCCCCATTGGAAATGTGGTCAGTTATCAGGATATCGCTGCCTATATCGGCCGCCCCAAAGCCTTTCGCGCAGTTGGCAATGCCATTGCCGTCAATCCGGTTGGATATCTGATCCCGTGTCATCGCGTGATTGCAAAATCGGGGCGAATCCATCAATACCGCTGGGGCACCGTGAGGAAAAAGGCAATTTTAGGATGGGAAGCAACCAGGAGCAGCTTGTCTCCGCCGGTTGAGACCATTAAACGTAGGGTTGAATCATGAATCTTCGCACTTCCTTCCCACTGGTAGATGATATTCTTGGTGCGTTCGCCGACGCGCTCGGCGGAGACATGCGCGCCTACCGGAATCACGTCTATCGTGTCCTGAACTATCTGCTCCTTCTCGCACCGGAACACGGCAGCAATGACGATCTCCTGCTCATTAGCGCTACCTTTCATGATCTTGGAATCTGGACCGACGGGACCTTCGACTACCTGGAGCCTTCGAAGCGCCTGGCCCGAAAATACCTTGCCGCAAAGGGTATCGAGCATTTCGGGCCTGAGGTCGAAGCCATCATCCACCACCATCACAAGCTTTCTCCTTACCGCGGGATGTTTTCGTCAATAGTCGAGCCCTTCCGCCAGGCCGACCTGATCGACGTCTCTCTGGGAGTCATCCGTTTTGGCATCCGCCCGGAATGGGTTTGCGCCGTCAAAGTGGGATTCCCGAATGCCGGCTTTCACCGCCGCCTTGTTGCACTCACCTGCCGGCAGTTCCTGAATAGCCCGCTTCATCCCCTGCCGATGGTTCGCTGGTAGGTGATATGCCCCTGTACTGACTATGATGATTGTTACGCAACATACACCAACGGTGGCGGAACATAGCGGCAGTTGAGTCTATCCACATTACAATCTTGACAAGATAAATTGGTTGACGGAAACACCCTCTTCGGCTGATCGGATTACAAGCTCTCTGTGTTTTTCGGCAGGCACTCTAAGGGTCAAATGTCCCCGGAATTTCTTGAGACCAAATGGAGTGGGGATTGGTTCCCCTTCTTCCTTAAGCCAATCAATGGTTTCTCCCACCACAAATTCTATTTCCCGCAAAGCATCCGCAAGCGTATTGCCGTGGGTGGCCAAAGAAGGAAATTCAAGGCATCTGGCTATATGGCTGTTGTCTTCTTCAGACCATTCAATTCGGAATGTGTATTTGCCTATATTATTTTTCATGTTGCGCCTCAAGTTTTTTTATGGCTTTTATAACATCCTTTACCTGATAGTGAATATGCTATCCTTCGTCAAGAAAAAACCCATTGATGCCCTTTCCTGCTGATGGTCCGCTGGTAGGTGATTTGGAAATCCTGGATATCATGTTTTCCAGACGGATCGTATAATTGACGGGCGCATGGTCGGAAAGAAATTCCGGCGGATCCATCCACCGGCGGACGCCGCTGGATTTAAGATGGGTAAGGAGATCGTCCTTTAAACAGATCGGAACGCCGACGTGGTGGAAATCGAAAGAGACAGCGGCCGGCGGCAGGGTGGTGATAAAGTCATGATCGTTTTCAACCCGGTAAATACGGGTGGATTCCAGGGTACGTGCAAAAACAATATTCCCAAGTTTTGGCGTACCGAACGTGTAAACTACAGCCTCCGGACGCATGGAAGCAGCCAGCACTGCCAGCGCTCCGCCCATGCTGTGACCGGTAAAAAACAGGGGAATATCGATCCTTGAAAGTATTGGTTCGATTTTTTTCCAGAGACTGCTGAAACCTTTTTTAAAACCGCCGTGAACTGAGCCACCTCCGGGCCAGGATGTCTGTCTTGAATTCAAATTGGACGGCCAGCTCTTGAACCCCCGGGTACCCCGGAACACCAGGACAGCGAACGGATCAGAGGATTTGCTGTCCGGCGTGACAAGGGCGCAGTAGTTGGTTCCATGGCAAAAAGCCTGAATTTCTTTTAGTCCCACCTCATGCAATATTTCGGATCGCGTTGGAAGCTGGGCATCCGAGCCAGCCTCATCCGGGTCCTGCCGGTATATCAACCGGGAAAGTTCGCACAGCCACCAGGCATTGATCAGACTGAAATCCGGAGTGCCGGGATCAAACACGCACAAATCAGGCAGATCAAAATATCGATTGGATATCCACGGCCGCAGCAGCGCATTCCATGATGTATCGGGCAGCAGGGTATTTATATCATTCTCTCCCCAAAAAAGTATCCTCAATCAACCAGATAACAGTTCCGATACAGCCAATCCCTAAAATAATCAACTACGCTTTTGAACTGCGAATCTTCGAAGATGTCCCTTTTCTGATTTCCGGGAATGAAAAAGATGGCAAGTGCGTGCCGGTTCTGTTAAAGCATTATCTGAAGCTGAACGGCAAATTATTGAGTTTTTCTATTGATGAAGGGTTTTCACTTGTAGTAGATGGTTTATTGATGGTTAATTTGCGGGACACCGATACCAGGTTGTTGAGACGATTGATTAAAAATAAACAATTTAACTCAAATCACAGGTTACCCGATGCCACGAAAAAAGAAAACCACGTTCATTCTGGACACCAATGTTATTCTTCATGACAGCGCCTGTATTTATCATTTTGCAGAAAACAATGTCATCATCCCCGTAACGGTTCTTGAAGAACTCGATCAGTTTAAAAAAGGCAGTGAAATCCTGAACTATCATGCCCGTGAATTTGTCCGCACGCTGGATCTGCTGTGCGGCGAACAACTGTTCAATGGTGGCGTCCCAATCGGACCGGGCCTGGGAAAAATCAACGTCAAGCTGGATAGGAAATTCCATGACGATCTCGTTTTAAGCTTTTCAGAATCCAGACCCGACCATCACGTCCTCAACATCGCCTATCACACAGCCAAAGAAAAGCCATCCCTTCAGGTCATCCTGGTCACCAAGGACGTCAACCTGCGCATCAAGGCAAAATCCATCGGCCTGGTGGCCCAGGATTATAAAAGCGATCAGATAAAGGACATTTCAACACTTTACACCGGTAAGCGCTTTGTCGAAAATATCCCGGGAATCGTTCTGAATAAACTGTATGAAGCCCCGTTTGAGCTGGACCCATCGGAGTTGCCGCTGGAAAAAGAACCCGTGGCCAACGAATATTTTATCCTCAGAAACGACAGCAAATCCGCTCTGGCAATGTACGATTCTTCCAACCTGAAAATCCGTCGGATCGATAAAAATCCGGCTTTCGGCATCACTCCCCGCAATGCGGAGCAAACCTTTGCCCTGGATGCCCTGACCAACAACAGTATTCAACTGGTTACTCTCAGCGGGAAAGCCGGCACCGGGAAAACCCTCCTTGCTCTGGCCGCCGCGCTGCAACGTAAAAAGAATTACCGCCAGATATTTCTGGCAAGACCGGTCGTTCCGCTCAGCAATAAGGATATCGGCTTCCTTCCGGGGGATATTCAATCCAAGCTGGACCCGTACATGCAGCCTTTGTTTGATAATTTAAGCGTCATCAAGGCTCATTTCGGCAAATCCGAATCCTCACGGGATGACGTCAACAAACTTCTATTGGAAAACAAACTGGTCATATCCGCCCTGGCTTACATTCGCGGACGCAGCCTGGTGAACATATATTTTATCGTTGACGAGGCTCAGAACCTGACTCCCCATGAAGTCAAAACGATAATTACCCGCGCGGGTGAGAATACGAAAATTGTTTTGACTGGCGATATTTTTCAGATCGATCATCCTTATCTGAACACCCAGTCCAACGGGCTCAGTTACCTGATTGAAAAAATGCATGGACAAAAACTTTACGCGCATATCAATCTGGAAAAAGGTGAACGCTCGGAGCTGTCCGAACTGGCCAGCAACCTGTTATAGCGCCATGAGCAGGCGTGTTCCTTCCAAATGAGCTATTGCGTGCTTAACTTCAGATTGCGTCATAACCCGTTGACGGACGTGCATGTCTTCTGGCCATGACCGGCTCAAATGGAAAACATTTCATTATATATGAGTAATAAATGGAAGATTTATCATCTATTCATACTGTTAGGCTGTATTAATACGGAAGGAGCAAAACATGATTGAACACACCATCGACACCGCACATTCTATTCTGTATGTGCGGCCAAAGTCTTCTCTTGCGCAAGACGACTTTGTACAACTCGCGAAAACAGTAGACCCATACATTGAAGAAACGGGAGATCTCGCCGGGCTCATCATCGAGGTCGCTACGTTTCCAGGATGGGAAAGTCTCGGAGCAATGGCGGCACACTTCCGCTTCGTGCGTGATCATCACAAGCACATCAAGAAGGTTGGCCTCGTAACCGATTCCGCTTTGGGAAATGTCGCACAGTATTTGGCGGCACACTTTGTGGCAGCCGAGATCAGACATTTTTCTGCTGGGGAACTTGAGGCTGCAAAACAATGGGTCATGAACCGCCTTTGATTTGCCTAACAACGAGCTCCACCCGGCACTTCCCGCTCTGCGGTTCGCGGCGGGTGAGCTTTGTCGTGTTATATTCGAAAGAAAATCAACCATGGAAATAGGGTTTGTCGGCTGGAATGCATATAGCTCTCGCTTTGTGGTCGCACCGCGGCTGGAATGGGAGTGTTCTGCTGATGTCGGCTATTACCGAGTTCGGATAGCAGACCGGGCCATGGTGATTGCAGACAAGGTTGTGAAGGAGCCTCTACGGGACCTCAGTGATACCTGGGAGCAACTTCCATACGGCAGTATTGATCTTCTGATCGAGGCTTTTGACCGCAATGGACACGAAATGTTATCCCTCCACAGACAGTTCCGCAAAAGCCCTGGATGTGACTTCAAGCAACAGGAGCCTTTGGATTGGCAGGATGCGATCCATCGCAATATTGCCTATCTTGTGGAACCTGCACAGGACGGCATGGAGGAATATGAGAAAGGGTTGCCTCGCTTCTGTTGGCGCTCGGTAGAGAACAGTGCTTCCAGGCAACGCGGGAATTTCGCCTTTCCCGCTCTTCACAATCCGAGCTATATCTTTGCGTTCCTGAATTACGCGGAGTTGTTTCCGTCAGCTTCGAATGCTGTCGAAGCAAAGAAGCAAGCCAGGGAATATGGCGATTGGCTATTGAAACACCGGCACCCCGAGAAATATGTCTGCAGTCTGTTTCCATTCTCCACCATTGGGAATGGAAAGTACAAAGGAGGCTGTGAAGACAATGCCATCACCCTGTTTCGTGGGGCCCGTGTTGGCGACGCCATGCTCGCCCTTTACAGGACATTCAAGGAGGAGAAATACCTGAATTATGCGCGGCATCTGGGTACGGTGTTTGCGCGCGTGCAGAAAGACGATGGTTCCTGGCCCTACCGGGTGGACCCCGAAACGGGCGAAGTCAAAGAAGAATACACCTCCAGCGCGATAGCCCCGGCACGGTTTCTTGAAGATCTTGACCGCACTCTGTCCACCAGCAAGTTCGCGGCTGTGGTTACGAAGGCTGTGGGCTGGACGCTGAATAACCCCGTAAGAACTTTCTTGTGGCAAGGGCAGTATGAAGATGTCTCGAAACACCCGCCGTTCAAGAACTTGGAAAACTGGGACGTTAACGAGATGATCCGCTACCTCTCATACCATGCTCCGAATAATGCGGAATACATAGAGATTGCCGGGAAACTCAACTCATTTATTGAGGATCAATTCGTCGTCTGGGCCGAGGAAGACGGTTTTGTAAAATGTCATACCCCAAGCGTGCTTGAGCAGTATTCCTGCTACCAACCGATGGAGGTTCACACGGGAAACTGGCTGTTCTCGCTTCTTGCTC
>JAPLJE010000091.1 GCA_026388755.1 Deltaproteobacteria bacterium
ACTATATCATTTATACCTTCCCGGAACTGCTGAATGCTGTCCGCTTCTTTGAGGAGCGGTGAGCGGGAAAGAAGACGTGGTAGTTTTCACATAAGGAGGCAACCAATGAGCACGATTACGACGAAAGACGGTACGCAAATCTATTACAAAGACTGGGGCGCAGGAGAGTCCGTGGTGTTCAGCCACGGCTGGCCCCTCAGTTCGGATAGTTGGGAGGCACAGATGATGTTCCTGGCCTCAGGCGGCTATCGCTGTATTGCCCATGACCGTCGCGGCCATGGGCGGTCGAGCCAGCCCTGGATTGGCAACGATATGGACACTTATGCAGACGACCTCTCGGAGCTCATCGAAGCTGGTCAGGAACGCGACCCTGAAGATCTATGCGGGCGCGCCTCACGGCCTTGCGGACACGCACAAATACCAACTTAACGCCGATTTGCTGGAATTCCTTAAGAACTGAGATTGCTTTGCCGGTGCCACCTGGGTAATGACGCCGGTACTCGGTCGGCCTTCCATTAACCGCTTCCAGCGGACGGCTTCGCCTCTCTCTGTTTGACACTGCTGAAGCCCAAGCAGTTAGGTTTTTACATCAGCACATAGTTGGAAAAAATCATCGCCTATATGGCCGGCAAAGCCGACAAGACAGCGATCTTCAATGGAATCGGACTCGAAAAAAAGCGGAACACGGCGAATGAGGGCAAGATTCCTGCTGAGCGCTACGAAGGGGGCTTTATGATGAACCAAACGGGTTGATGTCCGCGTCATTCGCACGGACGAAGAACTGATGATCACCAAAACAGTTTGCCGCGTTCTGGGCATTTATTGAAAATGGAGAATTGAACCATGAAGACTAAAACGCTTTCCACGGAACTGCTCCACAAGATGGATGCCTACTGGCGCGCCGCCAACTATCTGTCGATCGGTCAGATTTACCTGTACGACAATCCTTTACTTCGGGAACCGCTCCAACTGTTGCACGTGAAGCCGACGCTGCTCGGGCATTGGGGGACAACGCCGGGGCAGAATTTCATCTACGTGCATCTGAACCGGGTTATCAAGAGGTATGACCTGGATATGATTTATATTTCCGGTCCAGGCCACGGCGGTCCAGCGCTCGTAGGCAACACATATCTTGAAGGCACCTACAGCGAAGTATATCCAAAGATCACGCAGGATGAAGCCGGACTGAAAAAACTGTTCACGCAGTTTTCCTTTCCCGGAGGAATTCCCAGCCATGTCTCACCGGAATGTCCAGGATCGATTCATGAGGGAGGCGAGCTGGGGTATTCGCTCAGCCATGCCTTCGGGGCCGTGTTCGACAATCCGGAACTGGTCGTGGCCTGCGTTATCGGTGACGGCGAAGCGGAAACAGGACCGCTGGCAACGGCATGGCATTCCAACAAGTTTCTGAGTCCGATTACCGATGGCGCCGTTCTGCCGATTCTGCATCTCAACGGTTATAAAATTGCCAACCCAGCCGTGCTGGCCCGCATCACACATGGGGAATTGGACCAGTTGCTCCGCGGCTATGGCTGGGCGCCTTACTTTGTGGAAGGTGACGAGCCGGAAGAGATGCATCAACTCATGGCCGATACTTTGGAAAAGGCCGTCGAGGGCATTCGGCAAATCCAAAGCCATGCACGGAACAAGAATGATCCCACCCGGCCGCGCTGGCCGATGATCGTTCTGAGGTCACCCAAAGGTTGGACCGGACCGAAAGTCGTCGATGGCCTGCAAGTTGAGGACACGTTCCGAGCGCACCAGGTACCGCTACTGGTGGATTCCGATCATCCCGATCATCTCAAGCAGCTTTAAAGCTGGATGAAGAGCTACAAGGCGGAAGAACTGTTCGATGAAAATGGCCGACTCATGCCGGAATTGGCAGAGCTGGCGCCGAAGGGCGACCGGAGGATGGGCGCCAATCCGCACGCGAATGGCGGGCTGCTCCTGCGTGATCTGATTATGCCCGACTTTCGAACATACGCGGTGAATGTGCCGTCACCAGGGTCCGTTCAGGCCGCCGACACGCACGTGCTGGGAGAATTCCTGCGCGATTTGGCTTATCTCAATCGTGAGCAACGGAATTTCCGGATCTTCGGTCCCGACGAGACGCTTTCCAACCGGTTGAATGCCGTTTTTGAGATCACCAACCGTCAGTGGGAAGCCCAGACGCAGGAAAACGATGAGTTTCTTGCAACCGACGGCCGGGTCATGGAGATGCTGAGCGAGCATCAGTGTGAAGGCTGGCTCGAGGGATACCTTCTTACGGGCCGGCACGGGCTGTTCAATAGCTACGAAGCATTTATTCACATCATCGATTCGATGTTCAACCAGCACGCCAAGTGGCTGAAAGTGACTGCGGAATTGCCGTGGCGGCGGAAAATTGCATCGCTGAACTACCTGCTCGCCTCCCACGTCTGGCAGCAGGCGCATAACGGCTTTACCCATCAAGACCCCGGTTTCATCGATCACGTGGTAAACAAGAAGGCCGCAGTCGTGCGTGTGTACCTTCCGCCGGATGCCAACTGCCTGCTGTCGGTCTGGGACCATTGTCTGAGGAGTCGGCATTACGTCAATGTCGTTGTCGCGGGCAAGTACCAGGCGCCTCAATGGTTGACCATGGACGCTGCTGTCGCGCATTGCAAGCAAGGGATTGGTATCTGGCAATGGGCCTGCAGCGATCATGGCACGGAACCTGACGTGGTGATGGCCTGCTGCGGCGATGTGCCCACGCTCGAAACCCTGGCAGCCGTTTCCATCCTTCGCAACCATCTGCCCGAACTGAAAATCCGGGTGATCAATGTCGTCGATCTGATGAAGCTGGAACCGGATACGGAACATCCGCACGGGTTGAGCGATCAGGACTTCGATGCCTTATTCACCAAAGACAAGCCGATCGTCTTTGCTTTTCACGGCTACCCCTGGCTGGTGCACCGGTTGACATATCATCGCACTAACCATGACAACATGCATGTCCGGGGCTATAAGGAAGAAGGGACCATCACAACATATTTTGACATGACGGTCTTAAACGATCTTGACAGGTTCCACCTGGTGCAGGATGTGATCAACCGGCTGCCGCAGTTGGGTACCGACGGCGCTAAGTTGAAGCAAATGGTGCAGGATAAGCTCATCGAACACAAGCAGTATATCGACAAACACGGCCAGGACATGCCGGAGATTCGTAACTGGAAGTGGGGCCTGGCCTAAAAGGAGAGTGAAATGAAGAGAATCATTATGTCGGGAGTGGTATTGGCGACAATGCTTGTATCTTTTGGCGGATGTTATTGGTGATATGCTGATCGCTGGCGACAAGGGCCTGCGTTGCGGCCAATAAGGTGTCTGGTGTTCGTGCGGCATTGATCACGGATTCCTTCTATGCGCAAACGAGCTGGTACATAAACCCCTGAAGTCAGCACATACTCAAGTGCCAGGTATGCTCAATCTGATAGTCTATCCTCTTTGACGGCGGCTCCGCCGCAGTTCCTCGTGCGCTCGCAAGCGTCTCCTTGACATTCGAAGACCTTACTCTGTCCTTATCATTTACCGCCCCAATCCGCAAAGACACCGAAACATGTCATATATGACCAATGGTTAAATGTGACCTGTTTTATACGGCTGTTAATGATAGTCCTGCAAATACATAACTAGAAAATTATTCATAAAATTCAGAATGATGGATGACGTGACGCTGAGTGTTGGAAACCTGGCACAAAGAATGCAGATATAAAAGGTAATGAAACAAATGCATCAAAACCAAACTCTTTTAAATAACAAATTCCTGGTTTCATCGTAACCAGTTGATTATATGTAAAATTGTTATTTTAAATGTTGGTCCTGCAACCTGCCGGGGGATTGACTTCTAAGGTACCAGACAGCATGAGCATTAAATCAAAAACAGTTGTATCGCCCGGAAAAAGTATTCCGGGAACTATAAAATAATTGTTTTATAACCTTTTAGCATTTGCAAGCGCTAAAAACTAGCTTCTAAAGGAGACAGATCATGAAACAAAAGGCTTATCAGGTTGTTTTTCCGGTTGCACTCGTTGTTGTGATGGTGGCGTTTCTATCCACTATCTTTTTGGCCGATGCGAATCTTTCATTTGCTGCTTCAGGCAGCAAGAAATCGACGGCAGTTAAAAGAACCTCTGCTGTCGAGTTTACAGAGACCCAG
>JAPLJE010000488.1 GCA_026388755.1 Deltaproteobacteria bacterium
GGATTGCATCAACCCTGTCCTGAATCTGTGCTTCCGCTATGCCCCGCATTCTCAGAATAAAAGCGGTTTCATCAAAAACGGTTTCCGCAAATATCTGGTTGTCGGGGTTCTGGTACACATACCCGACTTTTCCCGCGACCGGAAATTCTTTCAGGTTTTGGCCCTGATAAAGGATATCGCCTTCCCTGGCATCCAGAATGCCCGCGATCAGCTTCATCAATGTGGTTTTTCCTGAACCGTTGGCGCCCAAAACAGTGACGAAATCGCCTCTTTGGATTTTCAGATCAATATTTTTGAGCGTCATCCCGCTTTCCCGGTATTTGAATGAAAGCGAAGTAACTTCCACGAGGGTTTCCCCCGGCACCTGGGGTTTTGAAATCACTTCCTGGTAGGCATCATCATCAAAAACATGGTTTTCCCGGATATGGCGAAGGATCTCCCCGGAGTCTTGGGTATAACCGCAATCCACTGCCTTGAAAATCCCGGACGTCTCAAGCCCGCCCCGTGAAAGCAGCACGCTGTCGGCAATGACCTTGTGGTCCCCATCAAAGAGGATTTTCCCGTTGCCGATGAGGATAATACGGTCGAAAAATGCATGATAATCCAGGGATTGATCAAACACGATGATGCCTTCGCGGTATCCGCCGTGCCAGAGAAAATCCAGGATCAATTCCTGGGAAGCCGGATCGACGTCCGTAAACGGCTCATCCAGAATGAGCATTTTGGGGGATGCGGTCAGCAGGGACAACAGCGCGGTTTTCTGTTTTTCTCCACCGGACAGGCCGTCGATTTCACGATCAAAAAGTTGTTCCGCCTTGAAAACCGCACAGAGCTTTCCAGCGTTTTCAAGGGCTTTGAAATAGGGCAGTCCCGTATTCATTGGATAGAAAACAAGTTCTTCCCGGACCCTTGTCGAGACAATCTGGGCTTCAAAATCCTGGAAAAGGACGGCGATTTCACGGACAAATTCCTTTGGCGGATATTCGGACACGGGCCTGTTCCGGTAGTTATACCGGCCTTCAATAAAACCGGACTCAACACGCGGGATCAAGCCGCTGATGATTTTTGAAAGGGTTGTTTTGCCAGCCCCATTTTTACCGGCAATCAGGACGCGCTCGCCTTCGCCGATATTCAGGCAGATGCCGTCCAGTATTTTGGGCGAATTGGCGTGATACCGAAACGACAGGTTGTCAATCGTTATCATGGTCAGTCTCTCTGTGCCAATATCCGGTTAATTCCCAGCTGGAGTAGGGTCGAGAAAAGGAGAAAAGCACGATTTTTCAGCCGTGAGGCGTATAGAGCAGACCGGTGCTTTCAATTCGCTTGTAAAGCACTTTGATAAGCAGTATGCCCAGAATGGAAGACATGAGCGAATTGTTGATGAAAATGATCGTAAACAGAACCATGAAAGGCGCCATTCCCAGAAGCTGTACGCCGAAACCGATAATAAGCGCGCATACAAAGCTTGCCGCAATTGAAATCAATATGAAAATACCCGATTGCCTCAAGTCCATGGTCACCGCATCCTTGACCATAAGATGCCAGAGCTTGCAGGCGGTATAGGATGCAAAAAAGTTGCCGACAAAGCCAAAGGCGCTGCCCGGAGACAAGGTTCCGAAAAAGTCCGCAATGAGGTTGCCGATGGCGGAACCCCAGGCCGCGGCCGGACCGAACAGGATGCCGAACAATACCGGAATGACGTTGGCCGGCCGCAATTCCGTCAGAAGGCGATGATGACAATCTGCCTTGTATCTCCCCAGACGCTGAATATGTCTTTCATACTGTGTCCTTTGGCGTAAATGATGCCGGTGCAAACAAAAGAAAAAGATCCGGGTCAGGGTATCTGGATGCCCTTGTCCGTGATGCGGATGCTGCCTGCTTTATACAGTCCGCCGATGGCTTTTTTGAACTCTTTCTTGCTCATCGAAAACACGCGGCGAATCTCATCGGGCGAGCTTTTGTCATGGCAGGGGATAAAGCCCCCTCTTTTTTTCAGGGTTTCCAGAATTCCGGCGCCCGAGCCGGAAATGGACTGGTATCCAGGACTTTTCAAGGTAAGATCGATTTTCCCGTCTTCCCGGATTCTGCTGATGTATCCGGTTGTTTTTTCTCCTATTGAGACGGAGGCATAGACTTCGCTCCTGTAGAGCAGTCCGGAATACCGGTTGTTGACAACGGCCATGATGCCGATTTTGGTGATGCCGTAAATCAGCAGATCAACATTTTCCCCTTCGGACAGGTCCTTCGGGTTCTTGTCGCAGTTATGGGTAATCCGGTTTGTGCCGTAAACCCGGCCGGTTGTTTCGTCCAGACACACCTTGACGACATAGTGTTTCCCTGCCTTCATCCGGTCCTGCTGCTGGTTTAATGGGACCAGAAGATCCTTTTCAAGGCCCCAGTCCATAAAGGCACCGAAAGAAGCGACATCCTTTACGATAAGATAGGCGAATTCTCCCACCACGGCTTTGGGTTCCAAGGTGGTTGCCACCGGCCGGTCTTCGGAATCGGTATAGACAAAAACCCGTAGGGTATCGCCCGGACGGGTATTCTCTGGCACGTATTTTAAGGGAAGCAGAACTTCGTCTGGCTTTTTATTCAGGTAGAGCCCGAAATCAACCATCCTTTCAACCACCAGTTCATTGTAACTGCCGATTTTCAACATATCGAACAACCTCTCAAATCGCATCATTTCTGTGATTTTATTGCAACTGCTTTTTACATCAGGATTCCAAGTTTAGATCACCCATTCTGACATGTCAAGGTCGGCAGCGTCTTCTGAATTATCGTCAAGTTGCCAAGCAAGAAAAACGGTTGATAACACAGGAATTCGCTCACAATGCGTTCAAGTTTTCTTCGTTCCTTTTACTACAAAAGCCAGCCTATTTACTTCGCCATTTTGTTTTGACTTTTTATCGCGCTCCCAGTGAGATTTTCATGATAGGGGGCGGCCAATGCCATGGTCATGACCGTTTACGAGTCAATCAATATTGATTTCAAAAAAATCTGTGTCCTTTATGCAGCTTTTTCCGGACTTATTTATTGACTTTCCTGTTCAAGTCAGTAATCTTCGAACAAAATATTTTGAACGTTTTTCGATGCCTGAGTGGCGGAAAATTACGATGACGATTGTTGAATACGAAGGAAAAGTCATGCCGGAATTTGATGTTGTGATCGTCGGATCAGGTACTGCGGGTCAGACAGCGGCATACGATTTGAAGGCCGCCGGGCTAAGAGTTGCTGTGATCGAGAGCAGCGACCGGCCAGGAGGCACCTGTGCGCTGGCTGGATGCCAGCCGAAAAAATGGTTTTATGAGGCTGCGGAGACGGTCTCCAAATCTTCGCATCTGAAGGGCAGGGGAATCATGGATGCGGCCACGGGTTCATGGCCCCAGGTACTTAAGGAAAAAAACAAATTCACTTCCGGTGTTTCTCGGCGCACTGTCGACGGATTTCATGAAGCCGGCATAGAATATATTGAAGGCAGCGCCCGGTTTGTCACCCCCGACACGCTGGCTGTCGGCAGCCTGCAGATTCGATCTCATTTTATTGTCCTGGCTACCGGAGCCCGTCCCATGTCTCTGGAAATGCCTGGCAAGGAACACCTGGTGCTCAGTGATGCATTCATGGAACTTGAATCCTTGCCCGAACGTATCCTGTTTGTTGGCGGGGGGTTTATCGCGTTCGAGTTCGCTCATTTTGCCGCAAGATTGGGTCCCGTGAACAGCCATCTCGTCATTCTCGAGGCCGGGGACCGCCCCCTGGGTCCTTTTGATTTGGAAATGGTGGATCTTCTGGTTCAGGCGTCCAGGGAAGTGAATATCGATATCATCACGGGTGTTCAGGTAGTTGCCATTGAAAAGAAGGCAGAGGGGTTCTCGGTAAAAACCCGATCTGGTCTGTCTCATGAAACGGATCTGGTGGTTCACGGTGCCGGAAGGACACCCAATATCGAGGCGCTGAATTTGAATGCTGGTGGTGTGGTTTTCAACAAGCGTGGCATTGTTGTGAATGAGTACATGATGACCGCAACCCCCAGTGTGTATGCCGTGGGTGACTGCGCGGACAGCGTTCAGCTGGCGCGGGTAGCCGATTTCGAGGGACACACGGCGGCTGCGAACGTCCTGGCGAATTTTGGCATGGCCGAACCGGCAACAATCAGCTATGAAGCTGTCCCTGCGGTTCTCTTTACCTACCCCCAGTATGCCATGGTCGGAAAAACCGAGGCAGCGCTGCAAAAAGAGGGTATTGCGTACCGAAAAAGCTTTGGCAAAAATCTGCGATGGCCGACCTACCAACGCATCGGACTGACCCATGCAGCCTATAAAATCCTGGTATCGGCGGATGGCCGCTTTCTGGGGGCCCACTTCCTGTCGGACAATGCTTCGGGTTTGGTCAATACCCTTCGGTTGGCCATGATTAACGGAATCACCGTTGAACAGCTTTACCGGCAGAGCATCATGAGTCCCTATCCGACTCGGGAAAGCGATCTGATCTATATGCTGAAACCTTTGCTCGCTTTATAAGATTGAAGCCATCTGGCTCAAGGTATGACGGGTGCATCAAAAACCCCGCAATTGCCAATAATTCGTATTCCATTTAATGCAATAACAGGAGATGCTGCATGACACCATTAGTTGAAAAAGGGCTTAACGCAATCACGATTG
Source organism: Deltaproteobacteria bacterium (assembly GCA_026388755.1). GTDB lineage: Bacteria > Desulfobacterota > Desulfobacteria > Desulfobacterales > Desulfatirhabdiaceae > RAAP-1. Next base: position 4,665 of record JAPLJE010000488.1, read on the forward strand.
GAACCAATTTATCCACAGGCCTGACTTATCCAAGCGATATGAATCGGGCAAAAGAAATGCTTGTCCGGCTACATAAAGCCGGCGAGAAACTATTGGCGGAAGAAATAAGCGCCTGGGCTAAAATGAACGGATGGCAGACAAAAGATGCCGACGAACTGGGAGCATTGGCTGAGCAAATCGGCAAGGGAGAAAAAGTTCAGATCCCGGATGGACCCTGGTGGAATGATAACATTCTTGAATTGTTAAAACAGAATACCCTTATGTCAAAGAAAAATCGGCCGGCCCAAGATTGCTCTTCCCGCACCAACGCATGAAATCACTTTGAAAAAGCATACAATAAGGATTGTTTTTTGATCGATATTGTCATCACCGAAGAAAGCGGCCTGCAATGGGTTCGGCTGCAAGGGCGAATCGACAGCATCACTGCACCGGATGTGGAAAAATGCCTGAATGAGCTGGTTTCAAGCGGTCAGAGAATGCTTGTTCTGGATATGCGGGCGATTCATTACATGAGCAGTCTTGGCTTGCGGGTGATGCTTGCCGCGCAGAAACAGCTGAAAAAAGCGGATGGCGAAATCATGATCTGCCAGCCGACGATACCAGTTCTGGAACTGTTTGAAATGAGCGGGTTCAAGATGCTGTTCCGCATATTTTCAACACGGGAAGAACTCCAGGCGGAGCTGGCCGGCGATTCGAACTCTACCCGGGAAGAGCGTATCGAAATCAGCGGAATCGAACTGCGTTGCATTCGAAAGACAGTAGAATTCGGTAGCCTTTCGGTGATCGGAACCCAGGAGAAACTGGCCGGTTCGCGATACGAAGTCTCGGACGTCTCCACGGTGAAAGCTGCTGATATTCAATTTGGAGCCGGATTGGCCTCGCTGGGAGATTCTTTTGATGAATACAGGCTTTTTTTTGGCGAGGCTGTTGTCCTGAATCATAGCCTGTTTTTTTATCCAGCGGTGAAGCGGCCTGCTGTGGATTTTATGCTGTGTACCCAGGCCCAGACAAATATTGAATATCGTTTTCTGCATGGATTTTCGATTGCCGGATCTTTTTCCCACCTGTTTTCTTTTGAAAGCATTGAACACCCGGTTGAACTGGATCGGCTATCCCAGGTCCTGGGGCAGATCATTCCCGGCAATTTATTCGGCCTGGTTTTTTTGGCTGAAAGCAAAGGCGTGTGGGGCATGCACTTAAAGCAGGTTCCGCTGGCTGAAAACCGGCCCGCCAATGGAAAAGATATCTTCGATTCACAGAATTTTTCCACCTGGATGAATTTTCCAGTGGAGCCGTCGGATATCAACCATATCCTGGCCGGAGTGGGCTTGGTGGTCAAGAATCCGGACCTGGAGCCCCGGGCAGTCCAGGAGCTCTTTGCCAAAGGAAGCCGCGTTCATTGCCATGCCGGCGTGTTTTCCATGGAGCCGCTCAGTAAGAAACCGGATCAGTTTGAAAACGAACTGAAACGGGTGATCGCCGAGCTGCCGGTCAGCAAGGTGCAGCATCTGATGGGACAATCCCGGTTTCATCACGGAATGGTCGGCATCATCGAATTGGAAAACAGATAGGTGGAACTCTGGGTTGGGGCTCTGAATCTGGGCTTATTATATGCTTTCATGACGATGGGGGTTTTTATCACCTTCCGGATTCATGATTTTCCGGATATTACGGTGGACGGCAGTTTTACATCGGGCGCGGCCGCAACCGCGGTGCTGATCGCCGCCGGCTACAACCCGTTGGCGGCGCTGCTGGCCGGGCTGCTCATCGGCATGGTCGCCGGTGCCGCCACTGCCTGGATCCATGCCAGACTTAACATTAACGGCCTGCTGGCCGGTATCCTGGTCATGACGGGTTTGTATTCCGTCAACCTGCATGTCATGGGCAGATCCAATATCCCCCTACTGAATCAGACCACCCTGTTTACCTGGATCCAAAAAATCAATCCCGGCCAAAAGATCTTATGGCATTCCGAAGTCTGGATCAGTTGCGTCCTTTGCGCGATTCTGGCGGTTTTCTGGCTGGGTGTGTCCCTTTTCTTCAAGACCGATTTTGGCCTGTCCATGCGGGCCACGGGAAACAATCCGGTGATGGCGGCTGCAAACGGTATTAACGTCAACCGGATGAAAATCCTGGGCATTGCCCTGGCAAACGGGTTTGTGGGGTTGTCCGGCGGGCTGGTGGCGCAGTATCAGGGATTCGCCGATATCGGCATGGGAATCGGGTCCGTTGTCATCGGCCTGGCCTCGGTCATTATCGGCGAATCGATTCTACGGAGGCGCTCGATTTATGTCAAAATCTTCAGCGTCATCATCGGGTCCGTACTGTTTCGATGGATGATCGCCTTTGCCTTGTTTGTCGGTATGAACCCCATTGATCTGAAACTTCTGACCGCATGCTTTGTGCTGGCAACCCTGGTGGTTTCGGGTGCTGTCGGCAACACTGAATCCTTAAAAACGAAGTGGGGCGAGCGATTCAAAACAGCTATTTACCGCTATCGCTGGGTGATTGCCGTGGGTGGTGTTGTAATTCTGGCGCTGGGTTTTCCGGGAATCAAGACGCTGTTATCCAGCCGTCCGGCTGCCGGAAAAACCCATCGAATTGGCGTCATTCAGCTTGTGGATCACAGTATTTTGAATGTCACGCGGGATGCTTTTATCGAAGAGATGGCGCGCATCGGTTATCAGAGCGGGAAAAACTGCCTGTTCCAGGTTGAAAACGCCAATGGCGACATGCCTTCCGTCAACACCATCCTGGATAAATTCATTTCGGATCGAATGGATGTGATTGTTACCATCTCAACCGGATGCACGCAGGCCGCAATGCATAAAATCAAGGACAGGCCGATCGTGTTTGCCACGGTCGCCAATCCGTTCATTATCGATGCCGGCCGTTCGGACACGGATCATTTGCCCCATGTCACCGGTGTTTACGGCGCAGTTCCAATGGATAAGACCCTTAAAATGGTCCGTCAAATCCTGAAGGGGAAAATCAAAATCGGCTGTATATGGGATGCGGGGCAGGCCAATTCGGTTTATAATGTGGAACTATTGCAGCAGGCAATTCAGCAGGATGCAAATGCGGTTTTTGTCGGAGCTACGGTTACCGGTTCATCCGAGGTGTACCAGGCTGCGCAATCCCTGGTCCAGCAGCAGATTGACGTGTTTGTGCTGCCAACGGACAACATTGTCTATTCAGCGCTGGATTCGGTCGTAAAGGCGGCTGGTTCCCGGAAAATCCCCGTGTTCATGACCGATGTGGAGCGGCTCTCGGATGGAGTTCTGGGCGCATTGGGCTATGATTACGTCTCCAGCGGCATTCAGGCGGCGCATCTCGTGGATCGCATTTTAAAAGGCGAGGACCCCAAGTCCATTCCGTTTGAACAATACTCCCGGTTAACCATCGGCGTAAATCTGCGGGCAGCCCGGCAAATGGGTATTGCAATCCCGGCGGAACTTCTGGACCAGACCACGGTTATCATAGAAGAAGATGGCAAAGTGGTGCTTAAAAAGAATTCCTCCCGGACGGCTGCACAGGCAAAACGGCTGGCCCTGTTTCAGTTCGGCGATCATGAGCTGATCAACCAGGCGGCTCAAGGGGTGATTGACGAGCTGAAAGAGCAGGGTGTGATGGAAAAATATCCGCTTCGGATCGATCGGAATAATGCGCAAAACGAGTTTCATATGGCGCAGTCCATTGCACAGGAAATCGTCAGTCAGAATTACGATTATATCGTGACGCTTACTACGCCGGCTCTTCAGGTAACCGCGCAGGTCAACAAGCACATTCCCCATATTTTCGGGGCGGTCACGGATCCTTATCGGATGGGTATCGCCAAAACGCCGCAAGACCATATCGCCAACATCACCGGCGTGGCCACCTTTGAGCCCGTGGAAAAAACGATTCAGGTGATGCGGGAGATTTTTCCCCGTGTCCGGCGCATCGGGATGGTCTGGAATCCGGCCGAGGCCTGCTCCGAGGCCTGTACTTACAAGGAGGCTGGAATTCGAGCTGGTCGAGGTCAATGTCAGCACTACCAGTGAAGTGATGGATGCGGTTAAGTCCCTGCTCAGTCGCGGCATTGACCTGTTTTTCACATCCGGGGACAATACGGTGAACATGGCTTTTGATTCCGTTGCCGCGGTATTGCGCGAACGTCGGATTCCTTATTTTTCCAATTCGTTTTCCGATGTGGAACGCGGCGGATTCATCTCCATCGGTGCGGATTTTGCTGAAGTCGGCCGTGAAACCGCCCGTATGGCTGCCCGCGTCATTTCCGGGGAAGATATCAGCAGGATTCCCATCAACAATTATCTGCCTGAAACAATGTATGTGAACCGGATGCTGGCAAGGCAATACGGGCTGGAATTGCCCGAGGCCTTTTTGAACCGGGCTTCAAAAATCAAGTGACGATGATGATAGAAATTACGGATCTGCATAAGAC
>JAPLJE010000796.1:0-1293 GCA_026388755.1 Deltaproteobacteria bacterium
AAAATGGTGCTATTTTCATTCGTGGAAATGAATCATTCGCTGGTTCATTCCCATTTATTTACTGAACATAAAATTCAGGGGTTTTAAGAAAGGAAAGAAGATGAAGACGGAAGATGTGATTCTTTTCAGCGGAGGCGCCAATGGGGCTGAAGCGGAATTTGGTGTGAATGCCGAGCGTTTTGGGATTGAGGAAGTGAATTTTACGTTTGAAGGACACAACAGAATCCGACAGCGCGGCCTGCGCGTTCTGAATCGCGAGGAATTGAAGAATGGAGATGTGAGCCTGGAATATGTATCGCGGTTGATGAATCGCCGTTACACGGATAATCCCACTTTCCGTAAAATCCTGCAAAGCATCTGGTATCAGATCAACCATGGACAAGAAGTTTACGTGATCGGTGAGATTCTGGCGGATAATACCGTAAAGGGTGGTACGGGATGGGGCGCCGAGTTCAGCAAACTCTGCAACAAACCCTTGTATGTGTTCGATCAGAAGCGCAATGCATGGTTCAGTTGGAATCACACCGATTGGGTGGAGCGGAAAAAAGGGGATGAACCGGTCATCACTCATGTCCATTTTGCCGGCACGGGAACGCGCTTTCTGGAAGAAAACGGCAAAAAAGCCATTCGGGAACTGTTCGAGAGAACATTTGTCCTTTAATTGATAATTTCTATTTCCTTCCTTCAATGCTGCAAATCTCCGGCGCCGTAACCCTCCCTGACACCGAGATCGAGATCGTTGCGATTCGAGCCCAGGGAGCAGGCGGTCAGAATGTCAACAAGGTCTCTACCGCCATACACCTGCGTTTTGACATCGGTGCTTCGTCGCTGCCCGATTTCTACAAGGAAAGACTTTTAAGTCTGAAGGATCATCGCATCAGCCTGGATGGCGTTATCGTTATCAAGGCCCAGCAGCACCGAAGCCAGGAAAAGAACCGGGAGGAAGCCCTTCGCCGGCTTCGGGAACTCATCCAAAGCGTGGCAATTCCATCCAGGCAACGCAGGCCCACCCGACGTACACGCAGTTCCCAGGAAAAACGTCTGGACAGCAAAATTAAAAGAGGAAAGACCAAAGCCCTGAGGAGAAAGTATCAGCAATCAAAGAATGATTCCAACTCATGACTTAAAAATGTTTTGCGGCTTGATGGCGGGATTGCTTTACTTCAAGGCGAAAACGGAGGATATCCATGACCCTGAACAGAAACACACAAATCATGGTGATGTTGCTGAATCTTTTTTTCTCTGCTTCTACCCTGGCATTTCCCGATCCTGCAACGTCCGAAGTCCGGCTGT
>JAPLJE010000796.1:1368-1797 GCA_026388755.1 Deltaproteobacteria bacterium
ACGGTTTATGTGCCGGCATATTCCCTCATTTATCATGGCGACAAAGAACGTCCCTTTGACCTGGCAGTCACGCTGAGTATCCGCAATACCGATCCGGTTCATCCGATCACGCTGGTTTCGGTGGACTATTTTGATACCGATGGAAAGCGTATCCGGGGCTATCTGGAAAGCGAGCTTAAGCTTGGCGCCATGTCATCCACCCGTTATGTGTTGCAGGAATCCGATCAAAGCGGCGGATCCGGCGCCAGCTTCATTGTCCGGTGGAAATCGGAAGCAAAGGTTACCGAACCCATTGTGGAAACCGTCATGATCAGCACGCGAACACAGCAGGGCATATCCTTTACATCCCGTGGACAAGCCATCAAAGAAGACAACCCGTAATGGCAAAATGGAATTTTTGTGAATGATGCAGTTGCGAAATGAAGGGCG
>JAPLJE010000796.1:1840-9351 GCA_026388755.1 Deltaproteobacteria bacterium
GCTGGACCGCGTGAATTTTCAGATCGAGCGCGGAGAACGTGTCTGCCTTCTGGGCAGAAATGGCGCCGGCAAGTCGACCTTGATGCGGCTGATCCAGGGCGATTTTTTTCCGGATGATGGCGAAATTGTCCGTCAGCAGGGTGTGCGGATTGCCATGCTCCCCCAGGAAGTGCCGCATGGCCTGTCCGGTGAAACGATTGATGTTGTCGCAGGCAGATTGGAGAAGCCTAGTCCGTCATTGCCCGTTTTGCAAGATGCTGCCTCGCGACTGCAGGTGGAAAAAACTCTTTCACGCATGAATATGGACCCTCGCGCCCGGTTTGAAACGCTCTCAGCCGGGCTCAAACGCCGTGTGATGCTCGCAAGAGGCCTGGCATGCGATCCGGATATTTTGCTCCTGGACGAACCCACCAACCATCTCGATATCGACGCCATCGGCTGGATGGAAGATTTTCTGCTGCGCTACGGCGGAACCCTTGTGTTTGTCACCCATGACCGGATGTTTCTCCAAAAGCTGGCCAACCGAATCCTTGAACTGGATCGGGGCTATCTTGCGAACTGGTCCTGCGACTATCAAACGTTTCAGGAGCGAAAGCAGGCAGCCCTCGATGTGGAAACAGGGCAAAGGGCCGAGTTCGATAAGAAGCTGGCCAGGGAAGAGGCATGGATCCGACAGGGCGTCAAGGCCAGACGAACCCGCAATGAGGGCCGTGTGCGCATGTTGGAAAAGACGCGGGAGGATCGTCGCAGCCGGCGCGAGCGCGTGGGATCGGCCCGGTTGCGGGCCCAGGAGGCCGGGCGTTCCGGAAAGCTTGTGGTTGAGGCCGAGGATGCCTGCTGCGGTTACGACCCCGAGGCGCCGGTGATTCGTAATTTCTCGACGGTCATCCAGCGCGGTGACAAGGTGGGGATCATGGGTCCGAACGGTTCCGGCAAGACCACGCTCCTTCGTCTGCTGTTGGGGGAACTTTCACCGCAGACTGGAGTAGTCCGGCATGGCGTCCGGCTTGAAACCGCCTATTTCGACCAGCTCAGGGCTCAGCTTGATGAAAATAAATCCGTGGCCGATAATGTCGGCGAAGGCAATGACACGGTTCAGTTCAATGGCAGGTCCCGGCATATCATCGGTTATCTGCAGGATTTTCTTTTTTCTCCGGAACGCAGCCGTTCCCCGGTTCGGATTCTCTCCGGCGGGGAACGCAATCGCCTGCTGCTGGCCAAACTTTTCACCAAACCGTCCAACGTGCTGATCATGGATGAGCCGACCAACGATTTGGATACCGAAACCCTGGAACTTCTGGAGGAGCTGCTCTTTGACTATCCGGGAACCCTGCTTCTGGTCAGTCATGACCGGGTCTTTCTGAACAATGTCGTGACCAGTACGCTCGTTCTTGAAGGCCAGGGCCGGGTCGGTGAGTATGTGGGGGGCTATGATGACTGGCTGCGACAACGAAGGCTTCCCGAGCCGCCGAGCAAGGCGGAAAAGGTTAAGTCCGGGAGACCCAAGCCTGCGCGCGAACGCCGCCAGATGCTGAACTTCAAGCAGCAGCGGCAACTGGAAGCCCTGCCGCAGCAAATCGAGGCGTTCGAAGCCGAGCAGAAAAACCTGTATCAGGCCATGTCCGACCCTTTGTTTTACCAGCAGGCCGGAGATGAAATCGCCAGAGCCAAGGCCAGGCTGGAGGCCCTTGAGCAGGAAATCGAAACCGCCAGCCTGCGGTGGGAGGAGCTGGAGTCTCTGAATGGAAATTAACGGCCGCGTTGCGCTGGTTCTTGGCGCCATAAAAGGAATTGGAAAGGGTATCGGGCTGGAGTTCTTGCGCCAAGGCGCCAGGGTTGTCTTTAACTATTTTGACTGGGAAAAAAGCTTGGCTGCGCTGAAAGACGATGTGGCGCCGTTTGGCTCAGATGCGCTGGTCGTTCGAACGGATCTGCTGGATGTTCAAAGCATTCAAGCGCTTGTTCAGAAGGTGATGGACCGGTTCGGTCGGCTCGATATCCTGATCAACAATATCGAACGGGGTGGCTGGCCGGTGGTGCATGGTCCTTATACCCAGGAGCAATGGGATCTGGAGATGGCCACAACCCTTCGGGCCAAAATGTGGGTGTTTAACGCGGCTCTACCGTATTTGAAATCAAGCCAAAACAGCGTTGTGATCAATTTGTCGTCGATAGCCGGGATAGTGGGCAGATCTGGTCCTGCCGCCTATGTGTTTAACGAAGGATATGCGGCAGCCAGTAGAGGTGTATCGCTTCTGACAGAGACCTGGGCCCGAATCGGGGCGCCGCAAGTCCGGGTGAATGAAATCATGCTGGGAATGGTCGAAACCCGGCATGGCGATAAAACGAGGGGATGGGGGCTGCTGACGGCTCAGCAGAAGCAGGCGATTGTCGAGCATACGCTGGTTGGACGCATGGGTGAGATTGAAGATGTTGTTAAGGCGGTTCTTTTTGTGGTTCGGGACGCGCCCTTTATGACCGGCGGCATCCTGCGGCTGGACGGCGGATATGTTCTGGGGGGTGAGGCCGTGGCACCCATGCCGGAAGGGGTATTGTAAACTCAACTTTTTCTGGGTCGCAGCAGGGGGGATGATTTTCTCCAGACAAAGAACTCGATCCAGGCCAGACCGATTTTCAGCAGTTCCACATCATCGGTCCTGGCTTTATCCAGGAGCGCAGATGCGATCCTGTAGCGCTTCAAAAAACTGCTTTTGAAAACAAATTCCTGAAACGCATCCATGTTGTAGGCCGCCATAAACGCCATTTTCCCCCGTTTTCCGTCTGGCCCCTCGCCACCCCACGGATCGCTCCGGAACATGCGCATCAGTTCGGACCACCTTTGGGTCATTCTGTTATAGTCTTCAGCGCCCTGGTCCTTGATCCATGCGGATGGCGTCCATTGTTTTCGGCCTTTTGACCCCTGACAGAACCCGGGCGGCTTGAAATAATGTATTTTTCGATTTCTGCGGGTTTTGGCTTCATAGACGAGTCCCTGTTCAATCGGAAACATGCGGCAGGCTTCGGGACGATGCAAATACACGGAACAGCCCGAAGGCGACAAGAACGGGCAGGGCTTTTCCGGAAGTTCCGACATGGACAGCAGTACTTCCGGAAAAAAGCAGCCGTCACGCAGCACCACATCCACGTGTCTTTCCAGAAACGCGTCCGAGGATAATTCCAGGTGGTGTTTCAACCGGATGACATCGTAAGGATACAGGAACAGGTTGAGATTGTGACAGCAAAGGTTAAAGCAGGAAACCCCGGGGTTTAAGCGTGCCACCCAGATACCCGGCAAGGCCTGCAGCACCCAGTATGATCAGGTGGAGAAACAGATAAGTTATTCGGGACGGGGAAGACGTCAGGGCGACCATCGGGTCCATCCATCGCCAAACAACCAGTAAAAGCCCCAGCAAGAAGATCGTAGTACCGCAGATCATTTTGGTTAAAATCAAATTGGTCAGTTTGCCGCCGAGCCGGTTTTTCCAGTCAACATAGCCTGAAAATAAGACCTTGGGCATGACCAGAACCACGATGATCATGTTGTAAAATGAAGCGGCTTCAAGTCCTGTCGCCTGAAACAACATGGAAAGCACCAGAAAGAGGATGGCTACCGGCAAGACGCCGTTAGGGGTATGGACGATTATGGGATGGGCATGATATTTGACCATTAACCCGGTTACGACAGCGTAATATTTCTGAAATGCGGTCTGCGCCGCTTTGGGAGCATCTTTTTCCAGCAGATCAAAACTTGCAGTATTGGTTGGTTTAAAAATTGGCTGTTGTTCCGTTGTTTCAGAAGGAGTTTCTGGACCGAACTCAACCTGCTGAGGGGCTTCTTCAACGAGTTCAACGAATTTGCTGCGATCTGCTCCGCAAACAGGGCATTTTTCCGGTGGCTCATCTCCCGTGTGAACATAACCGCAAACCGAACATTTCCATTTTTTCATAATATCCTCTCCTCAGTTGTCGAATAACCATCCGCGTATCGCAGCATATCAAGCCGTCTTCTTTATTGTGATGGTAAAGTAAAAAGTTCAAGATCAAGGCGAGCATATCCTGAGGAATGAGGCGTATGACTGGTACGCCGCAATGAAAAAAGATGAAGCTCAACGCAGATATTGGAATTTTTACAAAGCCATCAATACTGATTGATTCATGAAAAGTCAATTATGCTTTCATAAATCACCGGCTGAAAGGCAGCGAATGAATTAGGGAGATATTCTGGCTTGAATGCCGTCAAGAGCTGAGATATAAAGATAAACATCATGAACCCTTTACCTTCCATATCGAACGATGGTTTAAAGAAAGCCATTCATCTGGGCCTATGGGCGGCATGGCCGATATGTATCGGTTATGTCCCGATCGGGCTGGCGTTGGGCCTTCTGTCTCAGAAAGCCGGATTGAGTCCTCTTGAAATTGGCCTGATGTCCGTTTTCGTTTTTGCGGGAAGCGCGCAATTTATCGCCATTTCCATGATTTCTGCCGGTTCTGCGCCTCTGGCTATCGTCATGACCACATTCGTGGTGAATTTAAGGCATCTGCTGATGAGTTCATCTCTTTCCCTTTATTGTCGAAATACCGGCAAGACCACGCTGGCTTTTTTTGCCTACGGGATTACCGATGAAAGCTTTGCGGTCAACCAGCCTCGGTTCAAGGAAGGAAACTGGACAATTTCACAGGCCCTGACCGTCAATCAGGCTTCCAATCTGGTATGGATTCTGAGCACGATTGCCGGTGGATACGGGGGCCGATTTATTCCACCGCATGCATTCGGAGTCGATTATGCCCTGATTGCCATGTTTATCTGCCTGCTGATATTTCAGATCAAAGGACTGATCTATGTAATAACCGCCGTCATTGCCGGGTGCGCTGCCGTTGCGCTTTCGCTGGTCATCCCCGGCAATCTGTATGTGGTGATTGCTTCGGTTCTGGCAGCCACAATCGGGCTCTGGGTTCGCACCCGGGTAAGAAAAAGCTGAAAGCTCAAAGAAAAACGCACATTGTTAGCATTGATATGTATACGGGCTGGCAGATCATGAAAATATAATGCAGGAAGAAAAATGACTTCAGGAGAATTCGGTCTTATCATTCTGGGCATGGGGCTGGTGACGTACATTCCCCGCTGGTTCCCGCTGTTTTTTCTCAGTAGGCGCAGCCTGCCCCAATGGCTTGTTAAATGGCTAGACCTGATTCCAGCGGCAATTCTGGGAGCGCTGCTGCTGCCGGAGTTGATCACCACCGGCCAGCCCCGGCATATTGACTGGCTGCGGCCGGAGTGTATCGCCGCCATTCCAACCTTTATCATTGCCATCCTTTTCCGCTCTCTGGGCTGGACGGTGCTTGCTGGGATGGTTACATACGGGCTGGTTGAAAAGTGGCTGGTGTGAAAGGAGCCAGAATCCAGCAGCTCGGGCTTCCCGACACAATGGAGTCGCTCGATATTTTTTGGAAAGAATTTTGATTCGCATCACCTGGAGCGGCTAGGCTGCCGCATAAAACAGAATAGAAGGAGGAGCTATGTCCCATCATCACGACCACGACCACGATCATTGTCACGATCACGACCATCATCACCATCATGAGGTTCAATCCGAGATGTCTTTCGAAGAAAAGATGGTCAAGCTCCTGGATCACTGGATTCGGCACAATGATGATCATGCTGGAACTTACCGGGAATGGGCTGAAAAAGCCATGGAGAACCGCCTGGATGCGGTAGCTGACTTGCTGAATGAGGCCGCTCGGTTGACGATTGCCATTAACTTGCGATTTGAAGCGGCCTTGGCCGCATTAACACCGGAAAAACCGTCGTAACTGGTCAGCCGACCATCTCCCAGGTGAAAATCGATTCCTGGGTAAACAGACTGCACGTGCGGGCCACACGAACCGATTCGGCGTTAAGGATATTCATCAGAATCATGCTCAGCCCGGATGCGGCCAGCATTGGCAAATAGGTTTGTTCTGCCAGGTGTTTTTTGAAGGAATCCCTTGCGCCGGCCGTAAGATTGGACAGGCCGGCGATGGTTCGGACGGGAAAGCCCAGAAGTTCCGGAAGGGTTTTGATCACGGTCAGCACCTCTCTGGCCTGAAACAACCCATCCTGCCAGGAAAGCGGGGCCACAACCGGATCGAAAATCAGGCGGTCCGGTTCGATGCCGGCTTCCAGGCACTTCTGATACAGCGAAATCGCGACATTCAGGCGTTCAGCGCTGTCCGGCGGGATATGGCCATTCGGATACAACAGATAACAGACAAGATCGGCCTGATGTGCTACCGCAAGCGGCAGGATATGTTCAAGCCTGGAAGGCTCCAGAGAAAGTCCATTGAGGGTTGCGGGGGTTTTGCAGGCAAGAAGCCCGGCTTTCAAGGCTTTGGGGTTTGAGGTGTCAAGGATCAGGGGAAGATGGGTGACTTCCTGAACCGCCTCAACCATAAAGGCCATCCGGGATTCCGGATCCCGGTAAAGGGGGCCGGAGTTGATATCGATCCCGTCGGCCCCGGCCATCTCGCACCGTTTCGCCATCGCCTGCAACGGTAAAGGATCATTTTCGGCCACGGCGATTTCAATGGCTTTTTGGGTAATCCTCAGATTGTCTGCAATTAAGCGCATAATCCCGATTCACTTTTCAATGCCAATTCTGGCCTGAACCCCCTGGTCATAATAGTGCTTGATGCATTTCATCTCAGTAACCAGATCTGCCTTTTCGATAATTCGAGGATCGGCTCCCCGGCCGGTAATGATCAGTTCCACGGGCTCCGGTTTGATGGCGATCAGCCCGAGGATATCGTCCACTGAAAAAAGCCGGCACATTACGGCGACATTGGCTTCTTCCATGATCACCACATCATGCTTAGCATCCATCAGAACAGCATGGACCTTTTCAAGTCCTTTTCTGGCTGCTTCGATGTCTTCAAAAGAAGGTTTTCCCTTGATGAACCGGCCAATGCCGAACTGCTCAACGCTAATCAAATCCGAAAAACGTTGCAGTGCTTTAATTTCACTATAATCGCCCATTTTGATAAACTGGGCGATAAACACCTTCAGGCCGGCGCCCGCGGCCCGAAGGGAAAGGCCAAGGGCTGCTGTGGTCTTTCCTTTTCCGTCTCCTGTATAAACCTGAACATAACCTTTCATGATATTATCCTGTTTAATAAAAAGTGACCGTGGCTCGATCGGTTTTCTGAGCATTGAAAACGAGACAAGAAATCTCACCGGCAGATCTCCCCGATGAACAGCATAACAAATTCTGATATCAGTCTGGCATAAAAACCACAAGCATTTATCCGCGTCTGCCGGCCATCAGAATGTCAATGAAGTCCAATCGAGCCTTCAATCGGATAGATTTTGCTCCTTGCATTTACAGCGCTCATCATGTATAAAATCGCCATTGAATTTTTTCATCAACCAGCCATACTTTTCCCATCAGCCTGGGTGGCGGAACAGGTAGACGCAAGGGACTTAAAATCCCTCGGGGTTTATCCCTGTACGAGTTCGATTCTCGTCCCAGGCACCA
>JAPLJE010000543.1 GCA_026388755.1 Deltaproteobacteria bacterium
TCCTTAGTCCTTATTTGGCCTGATTCTTCAGCAAATCTCTTATTTCAGTAAGCAGCTCTATTCTTACATTAATTTTCCAATACCAGCACACAACTTCCCGGAAAACCAAAAACAATACAACTATAAACAGAAAGGACATCAGCATTGGAACAAAAGGCTCGAATTGATTCATGGCAAATGCATATGAAGGCATTACAAATAAAAGAGCTAAAACGATACAACATTTCATCCATTTGTTCATTTTTTTCCTCCTTGATCAGCGAAACCTACAGGGCATTACGACTGAATTTTCGGGACCATTCCTCTCTCAGTTGGCCCGGTTTTGGCGATAGTACCAATCTAACTGGCCGTCGTTGCTGTCCTCATCGATGTTCTCTGTATCGATCATTTGCCTGGCTTTAGAAACAGAAACAACTTCCTTGAGCTTCCACTGTTCGTCCAGTCTTCCAAAGGTCCAGAACTCCTCGAAGGGGGTTACATACGGCTGCTCCCTGACGGTCTGATCGCCCTTTTTCACAACCTGCTGAGCATGCGCATCGATACGCACGGTATACTCGTCGCGATCCGGTTCTTTGTAATTGCGAACATGGATCAACTCCGCTTTGCGGACACACAGGTTGCGGTATTCAACCTTCAGGCCTTCTGTTTTCCAGTCCTGCATCTGCTCCCCGAGGATTTGAGCCACGTCGGGAAAAAGGTCGCCGGCCGGGATCTGCTGCATGTCACCAACTTCCCGGGCCAGGTAAACACTCATGAATATTTGCCTGGCCCGTTCCAGCATGAGCCGCCGGTTCCAGAGCTTATCAGTCTGCACCAGAAAATTGAGGAGCCGTTCGATGCGTGTGGCTTTTTGGGCTTCTTCCTTACCCATCCAGGCAGCATCAGTACCTTCCTTGGCAGTTTCACCGTAAATATTCTGAATGTTCTCATCGGTAAGCATTGCAACGAAGTTTTCTTCCTTAAGGACTTCGGACTCACCGGCCTGCTCGATTTCCCGCAATACCCAGCAGCCTTCAACGTGCTGGAATGTCCAGAATTCCTGGAATCGGGCCGACGACCGGTCGCCCCGAATAAACGTACCGGTGCGGCTATCGGTGTAGTAATCTCTGGCTACAGCGGATATCAGCGCGGTGAACTCCCGCTGATCGGTCTTTTCGGTATAGCGCAAGTTCACCAGATCAATTCCCTCCACCTTGAGGCTTTCAATATGGTCAATTTCATTGTTGCGAATCATTCCCTGAATTTGGGCATCATGCTGGGCATACAGGGCAGGCATCATGAGCGGTTTCATGGGGCCGTATTCGCGGGCCTGCCAGCATTCCTGAAGCTTCCGGAAAGTTGTTTCGACCAGATTTTTGAGCACAGCAGGGCTCATGTCAGGATCCTGGGAGGACACGAACTGGAAGAGTTTTTCCGTTTTCCCGGCTTTGCGGTCAATCTGAGAACGGCTGTAGCAATAGTCAAGTTCCTTGGCATTGCTACCGTCTTTCAAAAACATCTTGGCCTCGCGACCTGCTTTAGAAAATGTCTTGGTCTTTCTTTCATCACTCAAAAAGATCTTTACAATCACCACCACAATAATAATGGGGAAGCTGGCGAAAACGCAGAAAAAGAGCGGGACTACCCACCAGGGGGCCTCCCCTTGAGAACTGCCGGAGTTGCTGCTGGATCGGGAACTGCTGGAACTTCCGCCTCCTTTGTTGTGGACCTGTATCCCTTCGGCAAGAAACGTATGGGGTTCTCCCACCTGCAGATTCATGACCAGGGTCTGTCCGGACTGCGCGTTGGCTCCAATAACTTTATGGGGTAAAAGCTGGCCGTCCTGCCAATGACGGATGAGATCCCCCGGCTGTAACCGGCCAGCCGGACAAAATCCGCCTTTCCACAGTGCTACCGGATGTTCTCTGGTGGTCAGGAGTTCTCCATGATCCGTCTCGATACGCCACAAGGTGTTCCTGCTGACCAAAATCCCTTCCACAGATGCCTGAACCGGAGATCCTTGCGCATCAAGGGTCAGGATCAGGTCACCGAGGGTCAGGGATTCAATCAGGACCAGCCCTTTCGGCGTATTGATGCGGGTCCCTGCGGGAAAGCAGCCGCCGCCCCCCTTGTTGTGGACAGCCAGACCACCGGCCAGAAAGGTATTCGGTCTGTCCGTCTGAAGATTGAACACGGGCACTGTCTCGCTCACGGTTTCCATGGAGAGGATGCATTGCTCTGATAACGACTCTCCGTTCCAGGCAAAAACCGTATCGCCTATTTTCAATGCTTCCAGCGTCTTGAAAGTTCCCCGGCCTACATAGAAAGGATGTTCGCGAGTTACCCGGATGGCGGTCCGATCCGTTTGCAGCACCAGGTATTCATTCACCTGATGACGAAGAACCTCGCGCACCATGGCCTTTACCATGCGACCTTCAGGCGTGAAGGCAAGAACTTCTTCACCCTTACGCACAGTGCTGATGGGTATCTCCGAACCATCGGGCCTGAGCACCGGTGTTTCGGGCAGAAAACATCCCTTGTTGTGAACCACCACCCCGTTTGCCGCAAAAGTGCCTCCGGGGCTTACCAGCAAATTATAGGCGGGAAGATTGGATGAAACGGTTCGAATGGCGTCTATCCGGACACTCCGGATGTCACCCTGTCCGGCCAGATAAACCATGTCTTTTTCCCGGAGTTCCCGAGCCATGTGGTACTCTCCCGGGCCCACCATGATCGGGTGTTCCCCTGTGACCCGTAACCGTGAACGACCGGCTGTAATCTCCAGGTATTGTTCTGGATCAACCATGCTAAA
>JAPLJE010000385.1:0-2121 GCA_026388755.1 Deltaproteobacteria bacterium
GGCCTGTTCTCCAGTTCGATGGCGATAACCGGCATCACGTCGACTACGTATTCGTTTTTGGACAGCAAATCGACAGCCTTGTCCGTATTATTCACCAGAAGACGTATCAATGCATGTTCCGCGGAGTCCTTTCGCATGGAATTGTAGCTGGAAGCAGAGGCAATCCGCTTCAGCGACTTTCCCCTCGCCTGGAATAGCTCCTTCACATAACTGGATGCATCCTGAATGGTCAGGGCATCAATGTTGATTCCGGCATTCGCCAACAAATAGGATAATTTACCCAGTTCTCCGGGTACGTTTTGCAAGAATAATGATATTTCAGTTCGAACCATGACGTTTTTCCTCCGTAGCTTGCATGAGTTGATGGAAATCTGTATATAATGGAAACAGGCGCTTTCATGCTTCCAAATGCATGAATTCTTGCATACTACGTTATTGCCAACTTATCAATACTGAGCCGGAACTGCCATGAAGATTTTCATGAAGTTTCCGTGTTCCCCCATTCATTGACAAACCTGAAAAGGGGCTTAAGTTAAAGCGCATGGTAATAACCAGAGCAATTAACCCAATTTGATTCCATGGCTACACGGATCGGTGCGCATCTTCGAGTAATTATGGATAGTTTGTCAGTAAAAATAAATTCACGATTCTACAGTTTTAGGTGACGTAAACGGAGGACGATTTCAATGTATGAGACCAAAGAACAGGTCCTGGAGCAAGTGCTTTCCCAGGAAAAACCACACTGCCCGCACTGCGGCATGGAAATGAGCATATGGGAAGTGCCGCCGATTCCGGTTGGTGACGGACTGGGGTGGGGAACGCCTTATTTATTTCTATGCTTTAATGACGAATGCAAGCTCTATAAAGAGGGCTGGGAAAACTTGAAAGCAAACTATTCACATCATGCATCCTACCGGTGCATGAATTACCCGGGAACCCAGCAGTTTGAACTGATGCCGGTTTTCAGCCCCGTGGGCGGAACCGGGCAGATCATCGACAGCCAGGTTCTGGCTCAGGAAGAAGTGCTGAAAGAAAACACCAAAAAAGGATTTTCCATCCTGGCGGACTGTTATGTTGCCAAGGATTCGCCCACGGTTCTCAGAATAATTCTGGACCCCACGGAACCTTCCCGTGTCCGGTTAAAAGCAGCCGAGATGATCGGCGATATTGGAGACATGGAAGCCATTGAACCGTTGAAGAGTCTTAAGGTGGGAAATCAGCTCATTCAGGAAAAACTGGACGCGTCTGTTCAAAAAATCCATGAGCGGTTTTTTACGCGGGAATGCCCGTTCTGCGCGGAAATCATCAAAAAAAGAGCCACCGTCTGCAAGCATTGCAACCGGGAAGTCGCCGGCATTTAGACATTTAGATCTGAAGCCAATCAGCAGGGATTGCCTGTCATAGCCGTCTGAAATCCCCCATGCCTCCCCCCCTTTTTTCAAAGGGGGGGATTTTACGGCAAAATCAGCGACTGCCCCGTCATCAATTCCGGCTTTTCAATGCCCATGATTTCCAGAATCGTGGGAGCAATATCGCCCAGCACTCCCGGCGCAAGAATTGCCTGCTTTCGTGTATCATCCACCAGAATCAACGGCACGGGATTGAGAGTATGAGCGGTGTGGGGATGCCCGTCTTCATCCGCCATGGTTTCCGCGTTTCCATGGTCGGCCGTGATCAGCACCACCCCGCCCATGGCCTGGACTTTTTCCACGATTTTCCCCACGCATTCATCCACGGTCTCGCAGGCCCGGATGGCCGCATCCAGAAATCCGGTATGACCGACCATGTCCATGTTGGCAAAATTAAGCACCACCAGATGGTATGCGGTTTCATCCAACCGGGTCAACAGCAGTTCGGTTACGGCTCTGGCGCTCATTTCCGGCTTCAGATCATAGGTAGCAACGTCTCGTGGAGACGGAATCATGCACCGATCCTCCAACGGAAATGGTTTTTCCTCCCCGCCATTGAAGAAATAGGTGACATGCGCATATTTTTCCGTTTCTGCAATCCGCAACTGGCGAAGCTGGTTCCGGCTGACGACTTCTCCCAGAATATCCTTCAGGCTTACTGGCGCAAAAGCAACGGGCAGTGAAAAGGTCTCATCGTACTGCGTCATGCAGA